>JASHSC010000214.1 GCA_030036915.1 Terriglobia bacterium | reverse complement strand
TGTGAGAAGCTTCCCGAAATCATAGCCGGCGACGTTTTTCACGACTCTTCCGCCGGTCTTGGCGATTTTTCCATCGGTGGTGGCAATCTTCAATCCCAAGACCATGTCGCGCGGGCCGCCGTAGCCGTGCCGCAAGGGGCCCGCCGCATTGGCCGCAATGATTCCCCCGATGGTGGACTTGGCGCCGCCGCGCGGATCGAGTGGCAGCCATAATCCGTTCCGTCCGACAAGTTCCTGGAACTCGCCGAAATTCATTCCTGGTTCGACAGTGATGGTCAGGTCCGCCGGCTCATAGTGGATGACGCGATTCAGTTTGCTGAGGGAAAGCGCCACGTCAAATCGGCGTGGGAGATTCCCGGTTGATAGCTTGGTTCCGCTGCCAAAAGGAATGAGCGCGAGACGATGCTCGTCGGCACAGGCGAGAAGCGCCGCCACCTGGTCAACCGTGGAAGGCTTGGCGACGCTGCCCGGGACGATGTCATCCACTGCAAATGCGGCGCAGGCAGCCGGATCCGCGAGCACCTCCGGCGCGTCCACCAGCGCCGCGAGTTCCGCGCGAACGGATTCGAGCGCACCCGTCACGCTGCGCCTCCGCCCAACAATCCACCGCGCAGCTCGCCACACATCTTTCCAGTCGGAAGAACCTTTCCGGGGTTCAAGCGCCCGTGCGGATTGAAAAGGTTCTTGATGCGGCGCATCAGGTCCAGGTCGTTTTCGGAGAAAATGAGCGGCATCAGGTCGCTTTTTTCCAGTCCCACGCCGTGCTCGCCGGTAATCGACCCGCCCATTTCCACACAGCGGGTGATGATGTCCTTCGCGGCCGTGATCACGCGGGCGGTTTGTTCCCGATTGCGCTCGTCATAAAGGATAAGAGGGTGCAGGTTGCCGTCACCCGCGTGAAATATGTTTCCAATATGTAATTCGTACTTTTTTTCGAGCGTGGTGATAAAGTCCAACATTTCGGGCAGACGCGTGCGCGGAATAACGCCGTCCTGCACATAGTAGTTGGGGGTGATGCGCCCCAGCGCGCCGAAAGCGGTCTTTCTTCCCTTCCACAGCAGGTCTCGTTCCTCGGCGGATTTCGCGCGGCGCACCTCGCGAGCGTGATTCTCACGGCAAACGGCCTCAATATCATCGGCGTGCTCTTCCACCGACTCCTTGAGCCCCTCGACCTCAATCAACAATACGGCGGCGCAATCCATGGGATAACCGGCGTGCGTGGCCTCTTCCACGGCGCGGAGACAAAACCCGTCCATCATTTCCAAGGCTGCGGGAGTGATTCCCCGGGCAGTGATGGCCGCCACGGTGCGGGTGGCGGCCGCAGTCTCACTGTAGATGGCGAGAAGCGTCTTGACCGTCTCCGGCTTGCGCGATAATCGCACGGTGATTTCCGTGACGATGCCCAAAGTCCCTTCGGAGCCGACGAACATTCCGGTTAAATCGTAACCGGGGCGGTCCCAGTGGCGAGCGCCAGTGTGAATGACCTCGCCGTCGGGCAGCACAATTTCCAGGGCCAGAACGTGATTGGTGGTGACGCCATAGGCCAACGTGTGCGGGCCGCCGGAATTCTCCGCCACGTTGCCGCCAATGGTGCAGGCTTTCTGGCTGGAGGGGTCCGGCGCGTAATAGTAGCCATCATCGGCAACGGCCATCGAGAGGTCAAAATTCACCACTCCCGGTTGCACCCGCGCGCGCTGATTTTCCAAATCAATTTCGATAATCTGCTTCATGCGCGAGAATCCCAGCAGGACGCCGCCCTCCGTCGCCACGGAACCGCCACTCAGACCGGTTCCGGCGCCACGCGCCACCAGCGGCAAGTTGTGCCGCTGCGCAACCTTTGCAATCTTCACCACGTGTTCAGTGTTTCGCGGGAAGACCACGACGTCGGGCTGACGCATGGAGGAAAGCGCGTCGTACTCGTATAGCATCAGGTCTTCGCGGCGCCATAGCACACCGTCCTCGCCCACAATTGCGGCAAGCTCTTTTGAAAGCTCATTGGGTTTCATATCTTTGCCTGGGACAGATGCACAAGCGCAGGGAGAGAAATTTCAAGCCACGTGCGGATGCGATCGACCCTGCCCCCGAGAGCCCTAGCAGCCAGTATATCGCCGGCGATTGGAGGGGTCAACGAGTGAGCGCCATTACACTTTGGAGACAAACGTTTCACATTCTTGTAATCTGCACCGGAACTTTTTAAAAGATTCGCGCGTATAAGCATTAAGACAAGGAAAAAACAGGTAGTCGGAAAGAATTTGGAGATCGCTTGGCTAACTAAGTTCTGCCTGCTGCGTCTAAGACGGAGGTAGAAGAGAAACCGGACACTGGGAGAGCAGCAACTTCTGAAGTGTCGGTGCATCTAAGGGAAAGAATAAAATTGGGGTTAAATGGACTGCCGTTGCTGACGGTTTGGCGGCCTGAGCAACGACGATCCCGGAGGAAACACGTGAGGTTTTTCAACTTCGCGTTTTTCATTTAACCCCACCTGATTCTAGGAGCGCTTCGGGCGCAAATGCAAGCCATTAATGTGAGCCTCCGCGTTCCATTTGATTCTGAAATGCGGCTGCGCGCGGGCTCTCGACTTTTATGCCCATGCATGGATACTCAACCAACACGACCGATTTCACAATCGCAGGCGGCGCGTGGAATTTATTCGGTTTCGCACATTCCTTTCCCAAAAATGAACAGTGGCGATTCGGTGGATTTCCACAGTTCCCGCGTTGGCATTCATTTGACAGGGGCTCATGATTTGTACGATTGGCATTCGGTTTGCGCAGGATGAACGAGGAGCAGGGCAAGAATCGCGGACGGCGTGAAAATTGCTAGCGCTTTGTATTTTCAACCGTCTTCAGTATTGGTAGTAAAGAGATCGGGGTTAAATGGACTGCAGCTGCCGACGGTTTGGCGGCCTGAGCAGCGAAGGTCCCGGAGAAAACACGTGAAGCCCTTCGACTTCCCGTCTTTTCATTTAACCCCGCCTGATTTTAGGGGCGTATAAGAACGTACGGAAAGCTCATCCAAACCCGCGGGCGCTCCATCCGATTCCGCAGCCAAAATCGCCAGAATCATTCCCCCAGGTCAACATTGAATAATAGGAGGCTGGATATGAGATCGAAAAGGATATGGCAATCGATGGCGGTTGTGCTGGCTCTCACAGCTGCTGTAGGCGCACAGGCAAAATCGAAAGGCCTTAAGAACATGGTTCTGCATCTCGATGCCACGGTGGCCGGAACGCCCCTCGCCGCCGGGAGCTACAACGTCCAATGGCAAACTCACAGCCCCGAAGCCACGGTTACATTTCTGAAAGCCGGGAAAGTGGCCGGGACTGCCGAGGGGAAACTCGTGGACCGCGGGTACAAATATCCTTCCGACCAGGTTATGTATGACACTGCACCAGACGGCACACACCATATCCTGGAGATTCGCTTCAAGGGATCGAGCGAGGTGCTGCAATTCAACTAGGAGAGAAAGACCGATCGGCCGGCAAGATTGGCGGAGATCGCCGGAGTTTCATTCATATCGAAATTGCCCACCGTGAAAGCATGCTCGCCGTCTTGCCAGGCCCGAGCATGCAATTCCGGTGGGCAGTCGCAGGCCCCACAAGGTAAAATGACCTGGCATGGTCCCGATCCCCCTCACCGACCATATCCGCCGTCGTACCTTCTGGGCAATTACCCTGCTTTTGATTGTTATCAACTGCTGGGCATTTTTTCTGGAACTTTCTCTCGGACCGCATCTGAACCGATTCATCTTTGAATACGGTTTGGTTCCGGCACGTTATTCGCCCGCCGCATTGGCTTCCCTTCCCGCGAGCAAGACTGCACTTCCGCTCATCCTTTCCATGTTTTTGCACGGTGGGTGGCTGCATTTGCTCGGCAATATGCTCTTCCTTTTTGTGTTTGGCCGCAGCATTGAAGACCGGCTCGGACACTTTCCCTACCTCATGCTTTACCTGATCTCCGGGCTGGTCGCTGCGGGGACGCAAATCATCGTAAGCCCGCAATCACACATTCCAACGATTGGAGCCAGCGGGGCGATTGCCGGCGTATTAGGCGCTTATTTTGTCTGCTACCCGGGAGCGCGCATCACCACGCTGATTCCACTTTTTATTTTTTTCTGGACCGTCCAAGTCCCGGCCATCCTGCTTCTCGGATATTGGTTCCTGATTCAATTTGTCGCGGGCTTTCAAATGCTCTCGATTCAAACCGCGGCGGCCGGCGGCGTTGCCTGGTGGGCACACATCGGGGGCTTTGCTTCAGGTGCCCTGCTGGGACTAATCTTGAGGCCGCAGCGACGAGGTGCAGTGATCGAAACGGCCTATTGAAACCGCGCAATGCTTCTTTCCGCTCTGCTATCCCTCAAAGCCTCTCACAAATCCAGTTCCCCACTTCGCGTGTTCCCAGTCGACCGCCGAAATCAGGAGTCGTCATCCCCAGATGAATTGCCTCCGCCACGACTTTTTCGATTTGTGCCGCTTCCTCCGGAAAACCCAGATGATCCAACATCATGCCAACTGTAAGAATTGCTGCCATGGGGTTGGCCACATTCTTGCCGGCAATTCCCGGAGCCGATCCGTGGACGGGCTCAAACATCGAGATGCTTCCGGGGCGCAAGTTGGCAGAGGGCGCCGCGCCAAGCCCGCCCAATAATGCCGCCGCAAGATCGCTCAGAATGTCACCGAACAGATTGCAGGTTACGATGACCTGAAACTGCGAAGGGTTGCGGATAATTTCCATGGCCAACGTATCCACGTAAAGATGTTGCGCATCGATCTGCGGGAAACGTCTGCGGACGTCAGCGTAAGTACGCTGCCACAGCCCATGACCGTACGGCATGGCATTGGATTTATCGCTCATGCAGACTTTTTTCAGACCTTTCTGTGCTGCGTATTCGAAGGCATAAACCAGAATGCGTTCCACACCCTTGCGCGTGTTGACGTCCTCTTGAACAGCGACTTCGTCCGGTGTGTCGCGCTTGAAATTTCCGCCGACACCAGCGTATGCGCCCTCGGTGTTTTCGCGAACCACAACAAAATTGACGTCTTTCTCCGCCACCGATTTCAACGGGCAGAGCCGCGCATCGAGCAATTTGACCGGGCGCTGGTTGACGTAAAGGTCGAGTCCGAAGCGAATGCCCAACAGAATGTCCACGGCATACTGGTTCGATGGGACGCGGGGATCACCCAGCGCGCCAATTAATGTGGCATCAAAATCCCGCCGCAGCATTTCGATTGCCCCGGCAGGAAGAGCCACGCCCTCTCGCAGGTACTTCTCGGCGCCCCAATCGAACGTTTTGCAATCGACCGGCAGGTGGTGAGACGCGGCCAAGGCCGCAAGAACCTGTTCCGCCACCCGGATCACCTCCGGCCCAATTCCATCACCGGGAATCAACGCGATTCGTTTGCTCATTCCATTCGCAGTGCTCGCGGAGTTTCGATTGAGCGTCATCCAGGCCGGATCATACCGTGCGAGGGACAGCCGCACGGTCTTTATCCTCGGCCCGCTCGCGTTCAGTCAGGTAGACTCCAGCCAAAATCAGACTTCCACCCAGTAGCACCTTGGAGGTTATTCGTTCGGAGAGGATCCAGACACCCAAACCGCTGGCGATGACCGGCTGCAAGTAATTGAAGGCGGCGGCACGCGAGGCCGCCAGGCCGGTAAGGACATAAGCAAAAAGCAAATAAGGAAGCACCGAACCGAAAACGATAAGGAACATCAAACCCCACCACGCTTCCAGGCCGAGGGCTCTATAGTTTGTGAAGAGAACCGCCCTGGCGCAAAATGGAACCATCATGATGGCGCCTAGAGCAAAGAGAATTGTGTTCAAAGTGAGTGTGTCGAATTTGTCCGCCAATTTCTTCAAAAGGACGATGTAAATCGCAAATACCAGCGTGCTGATGAGCTGAAGGAAATCGCCCAGCAGAGGTCCGCCGTTACCCCGCGCGGACTTATCGGCGGTCAAAATCCCCACGCCGGCAAAGGCAATAACCATGCCTGCGACCTTCCAAGTGGTCAGCGCTTCGAGGCGCATCGTGACGGCAATTCCCAGAACCATCACTGGGCCCAAGGCCACAATCAGGGCGGTGTGAGTAACAGTGCTGAACGCCATGCCACCAATAAAAGTAATTTGATTCAGCGCAATGCCATTCACCGCCGTCGCCGCGAGCAAGAGCCATTCGCGGGTTGACAGCCGAAGCCCTCGCAGCCGGCCCGTTGCCAAAGATCCCAGGAGAAAAATGACGGCTGTGCCCAAAACACGCAGTTGCGCAAGCGACAAGGGGCCGAATCCCGTCAAGCCTTCCTTTCCGGCAATGATATTGCTCGACCAGCACACCACGACGAGCAGCATCAGCAGATGCATGCGGGCGAAGTTGGTCTGCGCTGGAGCGTTCGGGGCGGGAATCGGCGAAGCGCTACTCAAGCGACTCCTTCCGCACCGTCAATTTCTCGATGTGCGCTAACTTCGGGGAATAACCCAGGCCCACAACCTGGGGGACGTGAATTGTCCCGCGCGCGCTCACCGTAACTTCGGGTTCGATAATGTCTTCGCTCCAATAGCGTTTGCTCGCCGAGACGTCCCCCGGCAACGTGAATCCCGGCAGCGTGGACATGGCGATGTTGTGGGCGCGGCCGATTCCGGATTCCAGCATGCCTCCGCACCACACCGGCACATTGCGGGCGCGGCACACGTCATGGACGGCGCGTGCCCCGGTGAATCCGCCAACGCGGCCTAGCTTGATGTTGATGATCTTGCACGCGCCGATTTCAATAGCCTTGCGCGCATCATCCGCCGTGTGAATCGATTCGTCCAGGCAAACGGGCGTAACGATTTGCTTCTGAAGTTTGGCGTGATCCAGCAGATCATCCCATCCGAGGGGTTGCTCCACCATCATCAGATTGAAACGGTCGAATTCCTTCAAGTGCGCGATGTCCGCCAGCGAGTAAGCGCTGTTCGCGTCCGCCATCAATAGGATCCGCGGAAAGCGCGTGCGGATCGCGTCGAGCGTGTTAACGTCCCACCCCGGCTTGACCTTCACCTTAATCCGCTGATAGCCTGCCGCCACTTCGCGCGTGACACTCTCCAGCAATTCCGGAATCGATGGCTTGATTCCAATGGAAACGCCGCAGGGGATTTCTTCAAGAGTACCGCCCACCAGCTTTGCCAGGGGCAAGTTCTTCTCTTGCGCGGCAATATCCCAAAGGGCGTTTTCGATCGCCGCTTTCGCCATGTAATGACCGCGAATGGGGCGAAATGCGGAAACAAGGTCGCTGGGCACATTCCAATTTTTCTTGAGCGTCCAGGGAACCAGGAAGTCTCGCAGAATGTGCCAGGCCGTTTCCGGTGTTTCGTAGTTGTAGAACGGCGATTCGCCCGCGGTCACCTCGCCCCAGCCGGTCCGTCCTTCAGCATCAACGCGCACCAGGACGATTCGGCGAATCGTGGTTCGCCCGAAGCTCGTTTCAAACGGGCTTAAAAGGGGCATTTGGATTAGTCGAAGTTCAACGCGCTCAATTTTCATGCTTCTCAGCGGCTTTTACTTCATTCCAAACCGCGTCCAACTCCTCCAAAGTGGAATCCTTCATTTTCTCGCCACGCTCCAGAATTTTTCGTTCCATCGCCTGGAATCGCCGCTGGAATTTCAAATTCGCCCGGCGCAAACAACTTTCAGGGTCGGAGTGGAGAAAGCGTGCAACATTGGCCACGGCGAAGAGCAGGTCCCCGATTTCCTCTTCCACCCTCGCCTTTGAACCGGAGTTTTCGGGTGAAGCGGCGGATTGCGTGGCCAGTTCCTGCCGCAATTCCTCAACTTCCTCGTCGATTTTATCAAGCAGGTCGTCAACCCTGGCCCAGTCGAAGCCGACCTCCGCAGCGCGAGTCCCCATCTCCTGCGCGACGAGAGTGGAGGGCAAAGATGGGAGGATGCCGTCGAGGACGGATTCCCTGGCCGCCTTGCCGCTTGCGCCACGCTCCTTCTCCTTCATGGAGAGCCAGGTCTGAAGGGCCTCCTGCGGGTTCCGCGCGCGAGTTTCGCCAAAAACGTGTGGGTGGCGCCGAACGAGCTTGTCGTGCACCCGGTTTGCCACGTCATCGATCGTGAAGCTCCCCTGCTCTTCGGCAATGCGCGAGTAGAACATAACAAGGAAAAGTAAATCGCCGAGTTCTTCCGCCAAGCTGCCGATGTCCCGCGCATTTGCGGCATCAACAACCTCGTAGACTTCCTCCAGCAACAGCGCTTTGAGGGTGTCAAAATCCTGTGCGCGGTCCCACGGACATCCTTGCGGGCTTCGGAGGTACGCGGTGAGCTCGATCAATTTGCGAAGATGATCTTCAGCCGGCATAATTCTCGATTCTTCCGCCTGAGATGAATGGAAACACTCAAGTTTGAGCCAGTCAATCTATCAAGCCGTGGTGGAAATGTGCAAGAGTGCGAGCGTGGCGCAGTACGGCCGTGGCGTCCATCCTTCGTCTTGCGGGTCCGACTGCGTTAGGCTTGTTGGTTTTCCGGTTTGTTGCTACACTGACTCATTAGGGATTGGGATAGAGTCCCACCGACGTCCGGGCGTGGTTCGCGCCACTCTTCAATGGGAGCTCGAGGCACGAACGCAGTTAACAGCCCCGTGAGCGTCCGGTCGAGAGCTCCAAGTGGCTTGCCGTTACCTCGGAGCGTTATCCTCAGGCACGTGAGGCATTCCATGGCAGATGAGAAAGATGGCCCCTCAGGGTTCAAGGTGGTTGATCGCAGGGCTTTCACAGTGGAAGGCTCTCCCCGCGCGGAGAATCCACCCGAAGTGAAAAGACCGGAAACTACACCTCCGCCTGACCAGGACGCGTGGCAAGATGTGGCGAGCCCTCTTGAGGGTAGCCCATCCGACGAACCCTCCGGATTCGAAACTTTGGTCTCCTATCTAAGCACTACCACCATGTTTCAACTCGGCTTGATCCCGGGGCCAGGGGGCGAGCGCATTCCACCCGACATGGTGAATGCCCAGCGCACCATCGACCTCCTTGAGGTTTTGCAGGAAAAGACCAAAGGGAACCTGACAGCCGGCGAGTCACGGCTGCTCGATGAGGTTCTTTACGAGCTGCGAATGACGTTTGTGGAATTGCAAAAGCGCCAGACACGCAAAGGGCAATGAAACTCCATTTCCTCGGCACAGGGACGTCCACAGGAGTTCCCATCCTTGCTTGTCAGTGCGAGGTTTGTACCTCTTCCGATTTGCGCGATAAACGCACACGGCCATCCGTTCTTCTCGAATATGATGGCCGGATGGTGGTGATTGATACCTCGCCCGACTTTCGCATCCAGGCCATGCGGGAAGGGCTGAACCGCCTGGATGCCGCAGTCTTTACTCACGCACACGCTGACCACATTCTGGGCCTGGATGACACGCGAGTGTATTATTTCCGGCAACAATCACCCATTCCCATTTACGCCGATGCGCGTTGCATGGCCACGATTCGTTCCACCTTTGCATATATTTTTAACGGAGACTATGCGTACGGAGGCGTGGGCCGGCTCGATCCGCACGTGGTGGAGGGGCCGTTTGATTTATGGAGCCTGAAAATGATTCCGGTGCCGGTCCTCCATGGGAACTTGCCGATTTTGGGTTACCGGTTTCACGACACGGCTTATTTGACGGATGTCAGTGAAATTCCAGAATCTAGCTTTCCCCTACTGGAGGGACTCCAGACTCTCATCGTTGACGCACTTCGCATCAAGCCCCACCCAACTCACTTTACCCTCGCCCAGGCTTTAGTGATCGTTGACCGTGTAAAGCCGCGACAGGCTTTTTTCACGCATATCGCGCATGATCTCGGGCATGAATCCACCAACTCAGCCCTCCCTGGGCATGTCCAATTGGCATATGATGGATTAGAATTGGATTTTTAGTGTGGGGTGATTCAATTGCGTTGAACGTGGTGTCGCCCTCGAGGGCGGCATGTACGGGGCTCAAGCGCGGGGCTAGTTTCAGCGCCCCGATTGGATCGGCCTGATGCGCACTATTCGTCAACTTCATGAACTTGCTGAACGGCCGGCGTCCAGCGTGGTGACCATCGGCAACTTTGACGGTGTTCACCTGGCGCACCAAAAACTCCTCCGTCACGTAGTGGAAGTTGCACGACCGCAGGGTGCCTTGGCGGTGGCAGTTACTTTTGAGCCGCACCCCATCAAGATTCTTGCCCCCGATCATGCTCCCAAGGTCTTAACGCCGCTGGCGCGAAAAATTGATTTGATTGCCGCGACGGGGATTGACGTCCTCGTGGTCCTGCCATTTACGCGAGAGCTTGCGCACCAAACGCCGCTCGAGTTTGTACGCCGCGTCTTAGTCGCCCCCCTGCGCGCCTCATCGGTCCATGTGGGGCCGAATTTTCGCTTTGGCTACCGCCAGTCAGGCGATACCGAGATTCTCGAAGCCCTGGGAAACCAGGAGGGATTCCGCGTGGAGATATTGCCCATGCTCAGAATCCGCGGTGACCGCGTTTCCAGCACGCGCATCCGGGAACTTTTGACCGAGGGGCATGTCCATAAAGCGCAGCGGCTCCTGGGGCGGCCGTTTTCCTCCCGCGGGCCGATTGTTGCCGGTTTAGGAGTAGGCCGTAAACATACGGTCCCAACGCTCAATCTTGCACCCATCGAGGAACAATTGCCCAAGATTGGGGTCTACGTCACCCGCACCTTACTGGGCGGCATCTCTTACGATTCCGTGACCAACGTGGGGTTCAAACCAACTTTTGGCGACCATCGCTTGACCGTGGAGACGTTTTTGCTGGAGCATTCTGGGGAAATCGATGTGGTGGACATGGAAATCGAATTTCTATTCCGGCTTCGCGACGAGATGAAGTTTCCGAACCCCGCGATCCTCAAGATTCAAATTCAAGAAGATGCGCGGCGCTCCGTCAAATTCTTCCGCTTGTTGAAGCACTATCGGCAACGCGCCTCCCTTCAGTCGCATCGTTTCATTGGATCCTCGAGGGCCGATTGAATCTCAAGCATTACTTACAATAAATTCGTCAATTAATTGAAATGCCATAGGTCATAAGATTCATAAAAACGTCTCATCATTGTCGTTCTGAGCGCAACAAGAATCTCGCCCTGGGCATTTTCCTTGCCGTGCGAGATCCTTCGTCGCTTGGGCTACTCAGGATGATAGTTTTGCGAGATTCCCAGAATTATCGACCTTAAGGGCGGGAATATGTGGGCAAACCGGCCACGCGGCGGCTACTTTATTGCCACCAGCGGAGCCTGCGCGGCTGCGGGCTCGGGATTGACATCAATTTCAGGAGGAGCCGTGTTAACGCCCGCGGCCTTATCGGAAATGAATCGCTCGACCTCTTCCAGCAACACCGAGACAATCTCTTCTTCCTTGACGCGGCGGATGGCTTTTCCTTCGCGGTAGATCATCCCATTTCCACGGCCTGCGGCAACGCCCAGGTCAGCTTCGCGCGCCTCGCCAGGGCCATTCACCGCACAACCCATGACCGCCAGGCTAATCGGGGTTTTAATGTGCTTGGTGGCTTGCTCAATTTCGCCGGCGATTTTGAAGAGGTCAACTTCCAGCCGCCCGCACGTCGGGCAAGCGATCACCACAGGTCCACGACTGCGCAGTTCGAGCGACTTCAGCAACTCAAAAGCCACACGCACTTCCTCCACCGGATCGGTAGCGAGGGAAACCCGAATGGTATCCCCAATTCCTTCCGCCAAAAGCATCCCCATCCCAACACATGACTTAACGGTACCTGAAAACTGGGTGCCGGCTTCGGTAATCCCCAAGTGCAGGGGGTAATCCACCTGCTTGGAGAGCAGCCGGTAAGCGGCGACCGTCAATTTTACGTTGGAGGCCTTTAAGGAGACAATGGTGTCCGTGAAGCCCAATTCCTCTAGAATCTGAATGTGGTAAAGGGCGCTTTCCACCATCGCCTCGGGGGTGGGGTAGCCGTATTTTTCCAGCAGCCGCCGCTCCAGCGAGCCGGCGTTCACCCCAATGCGGATTGGAACTTTTTGTTCCTGGGCCCGCCGCACCACCATGCGCACCTTATCGGCTTCGCCGATGTTGCCGGGATTGATGCGGAGTTTGTCGACGCCGGCGTCCAGCGCCATCAGCGCAAATTTGTATTGAAAATGAATATCCGAAACCAGAACGGAATCAGGACAACGCTTGCGGATTTCAGGAAGGGCATTGGCAGCTTCCAAATCAGGTACCGCCAGACGGACAATTTCACACCCCGCGGCTTCCATCTGGTGGATTTGCTCGACGGTTTTTTCCACCTCGCGTGTGTCTGTCTTGGTCATGGATTGGACGGCAATTGCTGCGTCGCCGCCGACGGTAAGGCGTCCGACCTTTACAGGACGAGTCTTTCTCCGGGGTGGAAAGAATTCGGTATCGCTAAAGTTCACGGAAGCTCCTTTGTCAAAATGGCGAACGGTTAAATATTAAAGCCGGGCAAAAACGCCTTCGTTACCTTCCACCTGAAAGGTTGCCCGCTTATTGGTCGCTACGAACCTCTGAAAACTTACCACTGCCCCTAATAGGGTCGAAACGTCTTCAGTAAATCATTGTACATCGCAAAGGCAGCGAGAAGGAGGAGGAATACGATTCCCACCTGCACGAAGCGCTCCTTGACCTCCAGGCTCAGGTCTCGCCGCATCAATCCTTCCACGAGCAAGAGCAAGATCGCACCGCCGTCAAGGACAGGAATGGGCAGCAAGTTGAAGATTCCCAACTGCAAACTGATGAATGAAACGAGGAAAAGCAGCTCCGAAAATCCCGCTCGGTAAGCCTTCTCAGACATCTGCGCAATGCCAATCGGGCCGGAAAGTGAGCGGGCCGACATGCGTCGCGTCAGGATTTTCCCCAACACGTCAAAGGTCACCACGCAATTCCTGAAATTGTCATCCAAAGAAGTCTTTATCGCTTGAACCCAGGACAAGTGGAGCACGACAAGGCCATCTTCGAATCGAAACCCCACCCACCAGCGCTTTTCGCCCATCATGTCACGGTAAACAGGCTGAAGTAAAACTTGAAAATCCTGCCCCTGCCGGGCTACCTCCAAGGTCAACGGTTTACCATCGCAGGTCTGGATGGCGTGCACGATATCCGGGAAGTAATAGACCCTGCGGCCATCGATCCCCACAATCTCGTCACCCGGCTTAAGTCCGGCATTCTCCGCGGGAAGCCCCGGCTCCACGGATTCGAGGATGCCAGGAGCGGTTGGCTCCCACCCGGCGTAGCCTTCCCGGTCCGCACCGACGGCAATTGTCGTAAGGGTAGTTTTTACGATCTCACCATTCCGCTCGATCTCCAGCGGAAAGGCTTCATTCGCGCTGGTGAGAATCTTGAACTCAACATCTTCCCACTTGGGGTTTTCCTCCGACCCGAAACGGAGAATCAGGTCACCGGGGTGGATGTTGGCTTGCGCAGCCGGCGAACCTGTGTCAACATCTCCGATGCGAACAGGTTGGTCAAGGTATTCCGGACGTTGGAAATGAACCTTGTACAGTCCGGTCAAAACGGCGACGGCCAGCAACACGTTCATTACCGGTCCCATCACCACGATGACAAAACGGCGCCAGCGCGGTTGGGACAGAAACTCTCCTCTATCCCCCTTCCTCGTGTCGGAAGGGTCGTCCCCCGCCATTTTGACGTAACCGCCGAACGGCAATGCACTGATGCGGTAATCCGTATCGCCATGCTGAATGTGAAGGAGCGATTTCC
>JASHSC010000024.1 GCA_030036915.1 Terriglobia bacterium | reverse complement strand
AAGGGGTGCCCCTACGCCGAAATTTCGAATTGATCCGCTATCGAAAGTTAAACACAGTGGCGCGGGCGTCACCGGATTCTGGAGTCGGATGGCACGATCAGATTCGACCAGCTTCCGCGCTCGTGGCACGGCCATCATGGCGGTGCGCCTGGACTGCAAGCCCATGCCGGGAGCTTCTTCATCTTCGGGGAACTTTGGCAGGAAGGGCACCGTCAGATTTACCTCTCCCGTCCGACCTGCACCTTTTATAAATAGATGAATTGAAACCACAATATTGACTGGCATATTAAGCTGACTTATGATTCGGCAATCCCAGAGTATCTCGGACCGCCAAGGGCTGCTGATGTTCATTTGCCTTAGCTTTACCGAACACCCAAAGACAGCTTCGTGTGTGGTGGTTTGCTCCGGGCTTGTTTTCCTTTTAGTCCTTCCCACTGCAGCTTCGCATTTGTTTCAGAAAATGCGATCAGCAAGAGACAACCTCGCAGTCGGTGAAGCATCCACAAGACACCTGAATAACAAGCCGAAGCTGTCCCCAAGTTATGCCATTCTACCTCTAAGTTTCGAGGTCAACCGCGGACAGGCCCATGCCAGCGTGCGATTCCTCGCGCGAGGTTCGGGGTTCGCCGTTTTCCTGACGGATGATGAAGCGGTCTTGGCGCTGCACAAGGCGAGTGAACGCGGAGCATCGTTACCACCTCTTCGCATTAGACCTTTCGGCACACTTCTCGATGGGGACAGAACTCCACCCGGAAGGCGTTCAGCACAGCCGTCGCTCTTCGCACCTTCTCAGCTTTGGCTTCCTTCCGCGTTACCAGCGCCAGAGGTAAGGGGAGAAAGGACACGCCTGGAAGGTTCCAGGCTAGTCCGCATGCGCCTGATCGGTGCAAGTGCGCGCGTGGCTGTGAGCGGCGTGGATGAACTCCCGGGCAGAAGCAATTACTTCATCGGTAACAACCCTCAAAAGTGGCACACTAATGTAGCGAATTATGCCAAGGTGAAATACACGAACGTCTATTCCGGCATCGATCTCCTCTACTACGGCAATAAGGCTGGCCAATTTGAATATGACTTTCGGGTTGCGCCCGGCGCCGACGCAAGCCAGATCCAGTTGAGTTTTGCTGGGGCCGACAGAGTGCGCGTCGATGCTTCCACTGGTGACCTTGTGCTTGAACTTGATGGCAACGAGATACGCATCCACAAGCCTGCCGTCTATCAGCCCATTGTGACCACGGTTGCCGGTGGCTGGGGCAGCGAAGGTGCTATCCCACGACCCGATGGCGCGTTCATCTTAACCGGCAACCTTGTGACGTTTAGGGTCGCGGGTTACGATCACAACCGCCCCCTGGTGATTGACCCTGTACTAAACTATTCGACCTATCTGGGCGGTAGTTGTTCTGACCAGGCGGCGGGAATAGCAGTCGATTCCACCGGCAGCGCTTACGTGACAGGTTATACTTGCTCGGAGGATTTCCCCACTGCGAACGCGCTGCAAGCAACTAACAACGGAGGGTATGATGCGTTTGTGACTAAGCTGAACCCGCAAGGGTCAGCATTGGTTTATTCGACTTTCCTTGGTGGCTCCAATACAGAGGAAGCATCCGGCATTGCCATCGACTCCACCGGGAATGCCTACTTGACCGGATATACGAGTTCGACAGATTTTCCCACTGTCAACCCTCTGCAGGACACTAACAAGGCTGCCGTTGCCGACGTGGGTGGCACTGTCTATCTTGCCAAGCTGAACGCCTCGGGCTCGGCGCTGGTCTACTCCACTTATCTTGGTGGCAGCATCGATGATTTGAGCGAAGGCATTGCCGTGGATGCCTCCGGAAATGTATACCTAACAGGTTGGACTAACTCCGGCGATTTCCCAACAACTGCGGATGCGTTCGATGTTATTGACCAGGCGGATGACTGCCAGCCGGCTCCTACTGTCGGGATGTGTGCCACCGTTTTTGTAAGCAAAGTGAATGCAGCCGGATCAGCTCTTGTTTACTCCACCTATCTGGGCGGCAGCAGCCAAACCTTGGCTTACGGAATCGCCGCGGATTCTTCCGGCAGCGCTTGTATAACCGGGGCAACCACGTCGACCGACTTCCCAACCGTGGACCCTGTGCAGGCGAATTATGCTGGCACCGGGGTCAGTGCGTCAAACGATGGCGATGCCTTCATCACCAAGCTTAGTCCGACGGGATCGGCCTTTGTCTATTCTACTTATTTGGGCGGCAGCAGCCAGGATTGGGCCTATGGGATTGCGGTTGACATTTATACTTGAGCTCGCTCTGGCCCTTGCGGCGATCCAAAGCGTCAGTTGGAGTCAAAGACGTTTTCGCTCCGGTCGGATTCGGTTCGCAATGATCGTGCTTGCGATCGTATTGCTTCCAGTTCTGACCCTTGCAGGATGCGGGGGCGGCGGTCCCGCGCCGAACTTGGGAACGCCTGCGGGATCTTACAACCTCACGGTTACCGGTACTGCCGGCTCAGGCTCGTCAGCACTCACCCATGCCCTGACGCTTACTCTGACCGTAAACTATTGATTCCTGCATAAGAAATGTCCTATGTTCTGACTGGGAGGTAAGATATGCGCCCAGCCGGAACTCCAGAAGAGCTCGAACGACGGCGTTTGGGTGCGGTTGAACTGCTGGCTCAAGGTCGCCCTCCGGTGGAAGTAGCTCGGATGGTGGGCGTGAATCGGTGTAGCGTGCGGCGATGGAAAGCGGCCTATCG
>JASHSC010000213.1 GCA_030036915.1 Terriglobia bacterium | reverse complement strand
GCTCGCCTACTTCGAAATGTTCAGCCGCGATTGCAGCCGCCTCGCGGATTGCCGCGCGCGCGCCGATGAGCTTCCCATGGGCGCTGGGGCTCTCGCGGGAACGACTTTCCCGATTAACCGGGAGCGTCTGGCGAAGGCGCTGGGATTTGCGCGTGCCGCCCGCAACAGTCTTGACGTCACCTGCGACCGCGATCCCGTGGCCGAGTTGGTCTTCGCCTGTGCCCTCTGCATGGTCCACCTGAGCCGCTTCGCCGAGGATTTGATCATCTACTCTTCGCCGGGGTTCGGATACGTGGAGCTTTCCGACGCCTACGCTACCGGCAGCAGCATCATGCCGCAGAAAAAGAATCCCGATTCCATGGAATTGATTCGCGGACGCTCCGGCGCAGTGCTTGGAAATCTCGCCGGTCTGCTGGCGGTGATGAAGGGTCTGCCCTCCGCTTACGATCGCGACCTTCAGGAGGACAAGACGGCGATGTTCGTCGCCGTGGACACCACGCTTGGCGCAGTCGAAATCGCCGCACGCGTTGCCGCGACGCTGCGCATCCACCCGGAGCGCATGAAGGCCATGACCGAGCTCGGGTTTCTCACTGCCACCGACCTGGCAGACGAGTTGGTGCGGCGCGGTGTGCCCTTTGCCAGCGCGCATGAGCAGGTCGGCAAGCTGGTGCAGCACTGCGCGGCGCTGGGCAAAACCTTCCGCCGCCTCTCCGCGCAGGAAGCGTCGGAATTCGTTCCTGGCTGGGATTCCCACCTCTACGAAGTAGCCACGTCGGTGGAGCGCTCTGTCGCCCGCCGCGACGTGACCGGCGGCACGGCACCCAAACAAGTGGCGCGCCAGTTGGCCCGCGCAGAAAAGGCAGTCGTCGGGCTTCGCAATACGCTCGGGGCCGCAGTAAGATGAGCTATGGCCACGCAGAAAGAGTCGCACAACCTTTCCTGGGCGCACAGCCTAGTCGCGGAATGGTTCGTCCGCCGCTTCGGTTCGCCCACCGAGCCGCAGGAGCAGGGCTGGCCGCACATCCTCGCGGGCAGGAACACACTCATCTCCGCGCCGACCGGCTCCGGCAAGACTCTTGCCGCGTTTCTTGCTTGCATTGACCGCTTGGTTCGCCGAGGTGTAGCCGGCGAATTGAGCGATTCCACTTCGGTCGTCTACGTCTCGCCGCTCAAAGCGCTGGGCAACGACATCCAGAAAAACCTCGAAGCACCACTTGCGGAAATCTCGCGGCTAGCCGCGGAGCGGGGATTTTCCCTCCCGCCGATTCGCACTGCCGTCCGCACCGGCGACACGCTGCCTGCTGAGCGCCGCGCCATGCTGAAGCGCCCGCCGCACATTCTGGTGACCACGCCCGAGTCCCTCTACATCCTGCTGACGGCGGAAAAAAGCCGTGAATTCCTGGGCGACGTCGAGACGGTGATCGTGGATGAGATTCACGCCGTCGCCGATGACAAGCGCGGATCACACTTGGCGCTTTCGCTCGAGCGACTGGAAGCGCTGGTCGTCGCCAAGCGCGGCGCTCCGCCCGTGCGCGTTGGGCTTTCCGCAACGCAAAAGCCCATTGAGCTGGTGGGCCGATTCCTGGTGGGTGCCGGCCGGCCCGAACCGGCAATCGTCAACGTCGGCCACGGCCGCACGCTCGATCTGGCCGTGGAGGTTCCCGATCGCGAGCTGGGCCCCGTCGCCACGCATGAAATGTGGGACGAGGTCTACGACCGCCTGGCGACTCTGGCTCGCACGCATCGCTCGACTCTGGTCTTCGTCAATACCCGGCGCCTGGCCGAGCGCGTGGCGCACCACCTGGCGGAACGCCTGGGCGAGCAGGCCGTCGCCACACACCACGGCAGCCTGGCGCGCAAGCTGCGGCTGGAGGCCGAGCGCAAACTGAAGTCCGGCGAAGCGCGGGTGCTGGTGGCCACGGCTTCGCTGGAGCTGGGCATCGATATCGGCACCGTGGATTTGGTCTGCCAAATGGGAACGCCCCGCGCCATCGGCGTGGCGCTTCAGCGCATCGGACGTTCGGGACATTGGCGCGGCGCGACACCCAAGGGCCGAATGTTTCCGCAATCGCGAGACGAGCTGGTGGAGTGCGCGGCCCTGGTAAAGGCCATCCGCGCCGGCGATCTCGACCAGATTCAAATTCCCGAGGCGCCGCTCGATATTCTCGCCCAGCAGATCGTGGCCGCGTGCGCTTGCGAGGATTGGAATGAGCAGGCATTGCTCGCGATGTTGAGGCGCGCCTATCCTTATCGCAATTTGAGCGCCGAAGATTTCGAATCGGTGATGGTGATGCTGGCGGAGGGAATCTCCGCGCGCCGGGGGCGATTTGGCGCTTATCTGCACCGCGACCGCGTGGGCGGGCGCGTTCATGCGCGGCGCGGCAGCCGCATTACCGCCATCACCAACGCCGGAGCGATTCCTCAGGCGGCGCTCTATTCCGTCGTCGCCCAGCCGGTGGGAGTAATGGTCGGCACCGTGGATGAGGATTTCGCCGTCGAGAGTTTGAGTGGGGATATCATGCTGCTGGGCAGCACGTCCTGGCGAATCCGCCGGGTGGACAGCGCCGGCGGCCGAGTGCTGGTGGAGGACGCAAAGGGCGCGCCTCCCAATATTCCCTTCTGGCGGGGCGAAGCTCCGGCACGCACCGAAGAGCTTTCGCGGCAGGTTGCCGAGCTGCGCGAAAAGATCGAAGGCTTCATTGCCTCCGGTGAAAATTCTCAAGCCGTCGCGTGGCTGAAGGCGGAATGCGCGCTCGACGACTCCGGCGCGGAGCAACTGGTTGAGTATCTGGCCACGGGCCGCGCGCTGCTGGGCGCCGTGCCCACGCAAAAAACCATCATCGCCGAACGGTTCTTTGACGAAGCGGGCGGAATGCAACTGATCATCCATGCGCCTTTCGGCGGCCGCATCAACAAAGCCTGGGGGCTGGCGTTGCGCAAGCGTTTCTGCCGCTCATTCAACTTCGAGCTGCAGGCCGCCGCCACTGAGGAGGGCATCAACATTTCCCTCGGCGAGCATCACAGCTTTCCACTCGCCGATGTCTTCCACTTTCTTACGCCGAATTCCGTTCAGCCGGTGCTGGAGCAGGCGGCGCTGGCTTCGCCGCTGTTCGGTACGCGCTGGCGGTGGGACGCGACGCGCGCGCTCGCCCTGCCACGCTTCCGCAGCGGCAGGAAAATGGCGCTGCAAGTTCAGCGCATGATGTCCGATGATCTGCTTGCCGCGGTTTTCCCCGACGCCGCTGCCTGCCAGGAGAACATCGAAGGCGACATCCGCATTCCGGACCATCCGTTGGTGCGCGAGGTCATGAAGGACGTGCTGACCGAAGCGATGGACATCGACGGGCTTCGCCGCGTATTGACCGCAATCGGCGATGGCAGCATCCATTGCCTGAGTGTGGATACGCCCGTGCCGTCGCAGTTCTGCCACGAGATTCTGAACGCCAATCCGTTCGCGTATCTCGATGATGCGCCGCTGGAAGAGCGGAGGGCGCGCGCGGTCTCCATGCGCCGAACACTGCCCGAGGCGGTGCTCTCTGAAATCGGACGCCTTGACCCGCAGGCCATTCGCCAAGTGCGGCAGGAAGCCTGGCCGGACGTGCGCGATGCTGACGAGCTTGCGGACACACTCCATACTTTTGTGGCGTTGCGCGAGGATCATTCGCCTGCTGGATTGGAAAGCGCCGCCGCACAATGGGGAAGGTGGTTTGACGAGCTGTCGGCGACGGGCCGCGCGGCGCGGGCAGTGACGAATGACATTACGTTCTGGGTGCCAGCGACTCGCACGCGGGCCTTCAGCACGATCTTTCCGGACGCGGTATTCGCGACGCAATCTGCATCAGTTGACCAGCCGGCAGCCTCCCGCGAGGATGCTTCGCAGGAAATGGTGCGGGGCTGGATGTCGCATGTTGGACCCATCGACGAAGCGACGCTGGCTTCGACATTGGGCCTGCCAAAACCCGACGTCCAGCAGGCTTTGCTTCGCCTCGAAGGTCAGGGCGCGATCCTTCGTGGGCAATACACGAGCGCAAGCGAAATCGAATGGTGCGACCGCCGCCTGTTGATGCGCATCCATCGCATGACGCTGGGAATACTGCGCCGCGAAATTCAACCCGTGGCGCCGGCCGACTTCATGCGCTGGCTGCTGCGTTGGCAGCACGTGGAGCAGGGAACGCAGCTCCAGGCCGAGCGCGGGACGCTGGAAATCATCCGTCAATTGCAGGGCTTCGAAGCGCCCGCCAGCGCCTGGGAGTCGCAGATTCTGGCGCGCCGCATCGCGGGTTACAATCCGCAGGTCCTCGATCATCTTTGCCTGGCGGGCGCAGTGGGTTGGGGCCGCTTGTCACCGCACCCGGCACTCTCAAACCCGGCAGACTCACAGGACGGTGGCGACGCGCATTCCGCGCGCCGCATCACTCCGACGAGTGCGGTGCCCATCACCTTCTTCGTGCGCGAAGAATCCGAATGGATGGTGTCACGCGCCGCCGAGACGCGGCAGTCTTTCGCCGGGCTGAGTCATGTGGCTCGCGATGCCCACGCCTATCTGCGCGCGCGGGGAGCGTCGTTCTTTGCGGACATCGTGCACGGCACCGGACGCCTGAAGTCCGAAATCGAGATGGCGCTCTGGGAATTGGTTTCTGCGGGCCTTGTCACAGCAGATGGGTTTGACAACCTGCGGGCCTTCCTCGATCCCAAGCGTCGAGCGGGCCAGGGGCGCGGCAAAATTGCGCGCCCCAGAAGCAGCACCGGCCGTTGGACGCTGCTCTTTGCCGAAGAGGCGACGGATCGCCCCGCCGCCGTGGAAGCCGCGGCGCAGGTTCTTCTGAATCGTTACGGTGTGGTGTTCCGCGAATTGCTTGCGCGCGAAAGCCTGCCGTTCCCATGGCGCGAACTGCTGGCGACATTCAGGCGATTCGAGGAGCGAGGGGAAGTGCGCGGCGGGCGCTTCGTGGACGGCTTCATCGGCGAGCAATTCGCACTACCCATGGCCGTGGAATCGCTGCGCGCGGCACGCCGAGCGCCACCCACCGGCGAACTAGTCACAGCGTCCGCCGCCGACCCGCTCAATCTCGTTGGAATTATCGTTCCTGGCGATCGCGTTGCCGCCAACTCCGGCCAATCGATTACCTATCACGACGGCGTGCCCTTCCACGAATTTGAAAAGCCGTTTGCCTTAGCTCACACGCGCTAAAGGCCATGTCCTGCTTCTAGAGTTTTCCATACACAGGCCCATAATTCGCGCAGGCGCGATAGTCGGCGGCCTCGGGGTCGGCGGTTCCGAAGTGTGTCCAGGCGCTGGGGCGAAAGATTCGTTCTTCGCTCACGTTGTGCATGCACACGGGGATGCGGAGCATGGATGCCAGCGAGATCAGTTGATGGCCGATGTGCCCATAGGAGATCGAGCCGTGATTGGCGCCCCAATTGTTCATGACGGAGTAGACGTCGCGGAACGGTCCCTTGCCGGTGAGCGTTGGCGCAAACCAGGTGGTGGGCCAGGTGGGGTTGGTGCGCTCATCGAGAATCTTGTGGACTTTGGCGGGCAGCTCCACCGTGTACCCTTCCACCAGTTGCAGCGCCGGCCCCAGGCCCGCGATCCAGTTGATGCGCGCCATGGTGGCAGGAAACTCGCAGCAGGTGAGGAACTGCGACGACCATCCGCCGCCGCGGAAGTATTCAAGCATTGCCGGACCCCACTGCGCGGCTTCAAGGCAGGCTTCGACTTCCTCGACGGTAACTTCCCAGAAAGGCTTCATCGCGGATTTGCCGTCGCGCGTCATCCGCCCCGTGGCGTCGAGCGTAGCTGCGCCGGAGTTGATCAGGTGCAGAATGCCGCCGCTGGCTTTTCCCGAGAGCTTGTGGCCGGCCACGCGCTTCACGGCCGCTGGACTCCAGTAGGTGCGCACATCGGCAAAAATCTGCGCTGTGTCGGTGAGCAGATGCCCGATGAGCATAGTGGCGCCGTTGAGAGAATCATTCTCGGTGGCGAAAATGTATGGCTCGCGAATGCCGTTCCAGTCGAAGGAAGAATTGAGAATGGCTTCCATGAAGTCGCCGTTGGGAAAATGATCGGTCCATTGGCGCTGGCCCTGGAATCCGCCCACAATGGCGTTGCGCCCCATGGCTTCTTCGCCGTAACCCATCTTC
>JASHSC010000212.1 GCA_030036915.1 Terriglobia bacterium | reverse complement strand
GGAGCAGCGAAGGCAGATGATCGAAGGCCCCATTCGCATGGCAGGCGGAACCATCACCACGCGCCTTGTGCAGCGGATTCTCAATGAGGCCGGCGAAGAACCCGGCCAGTTACCCGTAATGCAACATGCCCTGCTGCGCACATGGATACATTGGAAAGACGCCGGTCGGCCGCAATCCCCTCTCGATTTCGACGACTACGAAGCCGTAGGCGGATTGGATAAGGCCGTCTCGAATCACGCCGACGTTGTTTACGCTGAAGCGTGCGAGAAAATCCCGGAGCGCGGCGCGACCATCATAAAACGCTTGTTCCAGCGTCTCTGTGATCGCGACCAATATGGCCGCGAAGTTCGCCGCCCTACCTCAATCCGCGAACTGGTAGACGTTTGCGATGCGTCCCTTCCTCAAATCGCAGCAGCCGTAGATTCTTTCCGTCAGGAAGGCCGAAATTTCCTTAGTACTTTGGATGATGAGTTAAGAGCTTCCACGGAAGTTGATGTGACCCACGAATGCTTGCTGAGCAAGTGGGACCTTCTCAGTAAGGTTTGGAATCCCGAGGAGGATGAGTCGCGGCGCGCTTACCTGAGGATTTCAACCCGCGCCCAGGAGTCCGTTGTTGAGGGCGGGGCCGCAGCGGAATTGGGTTTCCCTTCCACCGTACACTTTAAGGACTATCTTTCCAGCGTGGCATTGGCCCGGTCTCTGGCATGGTGGAATCAGCGGCAGCCCAATGCCGCGTGGGCACGTCGCTATACCCGGGAGGACCAAAGACTGCCGGAGACCGCAGCCGCGGACTCTCAGTTTCTATTGGCGCAACGCTATCTTCTCGCGAGCAAGGAACATGCCAAGACCGCACGATTGAAGCGAGTCATGAGTGTCATGGCTCTCCCTTGCTTGGTCGTCATTCTCGTCGCGGTTTGGATTTACCGCCAAAAATCTGAGACCTACAAACAAACATCTGAGATTTCCAGAGCTGATGAACTCCTCACGAGCGCCAAGTTAGCATCCAGTGTGGTGCCTCCCGAGCCGGGAACCCCTGTGGACAATCCCAGGGTAAGCGCGTTCCAAGCCGAAGAATCTCTGAAGCACCATACCACCTTGGAAGCGCAAACCATTTTGAGCCAGGCTTTGCTCCAACTTCCACAGCCCTTGCAGGCCATTGGGGGAGGCGAAGCCTTTGACGTCGGGTTCAGCCCCAACGGGGCTTGGCTGGCGATCGCTGGAAGGAAAGGCATCGACCTGTATGACGCCAAAACGGGCAATAAGTCGCACAGTCTTGAATTTGTGGGCACGCACAGTGGTCAACCGAGGCTTCTTTTCCCCGATGATCGACTGTTCATGGTAGCCCTCGATAATAAGATTTCGATCTGGACATACGATAGCGATCATCGAGTTTGGGAACGGCCATACCCTGACTTGGAGTGCCCGAACGCGGTGAACAGATTCGCGGTGAATCAGGCCGTAAATCTCGTGGTCGCTGAGTGCGGCGACCTCCATTTCTGGACCCGCACGTTCACTACATCCGCCAAGCGCGAACCGGACTGCGACAAACTTTCAGCCGTGGCCTTAAGTTCCGATGGTAGCCGGGTCGCCTATGTTTGCCAAACGGAACAAGCTTGGACGATACGGTCACGCGAGGTCACACGATTGGGCAGAGACAAAGCTCAACTGACCATCACCGTCCCAAACCTCCTCCTTGCCCTGCGTCAAGAGAAATCAAGGGAAACTTCCACTTCCTCGGCTGGACTCACCACGGCTCAGAGCCAGGAACCGCAGGGAACTTGGTCCTCTCCCAAAGAAGTAAAGGACATACGCTTCGATCCCACAAATTCGAATGTCTTAATCATCGCGGGATCGGACGGGACTATACGATCCTGGAGCCCGCACAGTGCCAGTGAGCAGTCCGGAGCAAGCTCCTGGACGAAGCAGGGGCAACCCAAGGCGAGCCAGAGTTCGCCGGGAAGCCCAGCCGCGCTCTACAGCCCCGAGGGTGAAAAGTTGCTGACTTTGCCGGCTAGTGTAGAAATCTTATCCTTCAGCGAAGATGGCAAGTGGATCACAGTGTCCGACGCAGATCACGTCGCCAAAGTCTGGGACACTTCGGAAATCTCTCCGCAGCGTCTGATCGCCCACCTCGCCTTTGGCCGCAAGGTCAGGTCGATCGCTTTGTCCCGAATCGGAAGACATATTGCAGCCGTCACGGACGACGGTCTCGTCCACTTATGGAGGTTGGACGGAGGGAGGGTTGACTTCCCGGAATATTCACGCTTGCAAGCCCATGGCTCTTATGTGATCTCGAACTCCTCATCATTCGATTCGTCAAAGATCATTGACACCCGCTCCGGTGAGGTGGTTGCTTCCTTTCCCGACTCCGGCAGCGAAGATTTGTCGTACCAACCGATCGCAATCTCGCCCGACGGGACAACCATCGCGGGTATAACGAGAAATGATATCGTGGTGGACGAATTCCGCAACGGCAGAATCGGCACGCGTAAGTGGCAAGGCAAACTCCCGGACGACACCCGGTTCTTCCCGACATCTTTCACCTTTAGTCATGACAATCACTACCTCGTCGGTGCTCTCCAGAAATCCGGCAAGATCTTGTTTTCCTCATGGGACGTAAACCAACGCGGCGTCTCGGTGGACTTTCCCGCCGGGGTGGAAGACTCTTTTGAGTTCTTGGGCGGTACTCCGGAGGTTTACATTGCAAACCCCGCATCGGGAGTGCGCGCGTATGACGTATCGACCCATCGCAGTGTGCCGGTGAATTGGGGGCGCAACTTCGCAACGCTAGGTTTTACCAGGGATGGCAAGAGTGTGGTGGGGGTAGAGATGAAGGACCATTGCAAAACGTGGTCGGAGAAAGAACATCAGAATATTCCCGCTCCCGAAGCTGGCTTAGAGGCTTCAACCCTGGTGAGAATCCTCAACCCCGCCGACGGCATGGAGCGTAGCAATTTCGAAATCACAAGCTACTGTGTTCAGAACATCCAGATTAGCCAGGACTCCCGCTACGTGCTAACGCTTGCATCGACGCCGGTCGACCCGGATCATACCACCGTGGTTCAGTTGTGGGACCTGGTCTCCAATCCCCCAACTCAGAAAGCTGAATTCCGCAACTCCGTTCCGATTCTGGATGCCGACCTTTCGCCGAACTTGAACATCGTGCTAATCGACTCAAAACGATTGGCTGTTACTCCCTGGCAAGCGCGAGATCTCACCAAAAAGTTTTGTTCCCGCCTGACACCCAACGAAACCGAAAAGAATGAATTTGAGAAAGAATACGACCAGATCTGTTCTCCCAGGCCGCAACTGCCGGTCTGGTGAGTTCCGGCTTGATGAGACGCAAACCT
>JASHSC010000211.1 GCA_030036915.1 Terriglobia bacterium | reverse complement strand
GAGTGAAGACACCACGGTACCCGCCGAAAATAGCGTGGCGTTTTACCTCGCTCTGCACAAAGCCCACGTTCCCGCGGAACTGCATGTCTTCCAGCACGGCCCTCACGGTGTGGGGCTAGACCTGGGTGACCCGGCACTGGGCGAATGGCCCAAGCTGCTCATAAATTGGTTGCGCGGTCTGGGGCTTTTGGAAAAATAAATTGAGTTCAGTGAATATTGCATCGTGCCGGGCCCCGGCAAGCCCTGTGACCGTGAGCAATCTGCCAGCGCATTAGCTGCCCTTGCTGTAATGCCTGGGTTAGTATAGAATCGCCCCAAGTAAATACTGGTCCCCGTGGTGGAGAAAGGCAGGGTGCCATGACGCGCAGAAACCGTCTCTTGTTATTGATTGCTTCCTGCGGTTTGACCCTTATCCCATTCCTAAATTCCTTCGGTCAAGATCGAGCGATGAATAGCGCGCCGGCGTTCAGTGGAGGCGTATTTGTGACGCCTGTGGCGGACGCTCCATTCACCGCGCAGGTTGACCAAGCCATGACGCAAATCCTTGCTGATGGCAGCTCCTTTCAACGGAAGACCAGCGCCTTCATCGCGAGAGACGCGCTGGGACGCATTCACAATGAGGCTCATCAAATCTTGCCGGCGTCTTCGACCCAAATACCCGCGCTTCTCTCGATTCACGTGTACGACCCGGCGACGCGGCTCAATACGTTTCTGAATCCATACACCCACATTGCCCGGCAAAACGTCAGCGCCAATCATCCCTCCACCGAACCTCCCGCGAACGGCTGGGTGCATCTCAAAAGCCCCTTATCCTCGATCCCGAATCTTCAGGTTCAGGACCTGGGCACGAATATGATTGAGGGGCTGGAGGTTCATGGTTACAGGAAGACCCTGACCATCCCCGCCAAGGCGAGCGGCACGGATCGCCCCGTCGTGGTGTTCGACGAAATTTGGTACAACGAGGACCTGCACATCAATCTTCTCACCAGGCAGGATGACCCGCGCATCGGATCGCTGACAATGACGGTTTCAAATATCAACGTTGGTGATCCCGACCCAGAACTCTTTGCGATTCCTACCGATTACAAGCTGGTTGACATGACGCCGCCTGAAATGGAAGCACGCGAGCCTGGGCGGGTTGATCAATAGTTCTGGTTGCCATCCTTATTCAAAACTGGCGCCCAGAGTCCGCATGGGTATGTCTGCTCCTTTCACAAGCTCTCATATGGAATCAAAAGGTGGGCTAACTGAGAGTTAGTGGGCAGCCGGCAAGTCGCTCCAGGATTTTCACCGGAGCTTTCTCCGCCAATTGCAGGGATCGTCTCGCGATGATGAGTGTCTGTTCAAGGGCAAATTGACCGGAGAGTACGGCGTGACTCACCATGTCGGTGAACGCCAGCCATGTGGAATTGGGCGGGAATTCCCAGCGCGTCCGGGGGCCATTGCTTTGAAAATCATGATTGGCCTTCAGGAAGTGGTGGAACCGGAGCATCCAGCGGTCGTAGGGCGAGCGCGCCAGACTCTTGAAGCCCGCAGCTCCCGCCAGCCTCAATACGGCGCGGCGAGGGCCGGCAAAACTCTTGGGCAGGGGCATGTCTTCGCTGCCCGCAAAGCGCGCGGCAAGCTCATCAAAAGTTTCGGATGTCAGCCAAACGCGCGGCTCGCTGGGATTGATGTTGGTGAAGATGCGAAGGATGCGGTCGCCATTCGTAGGACGGGTGGGAAACGAGTCCACGTGGAACAGGTCGTTGCGTGCGCTTTCGCGAATCTGCCGGCCTTTTTCCTGCTGTGGCCGAAAACTGGTGAAGTCCACGTGCCAATGCGCGGCGTAGGGCGCCAAAAGTTCCGAGGCGAACTGAATGGCGCGCTCCGAATAAAGGTGCATGATGTCGCGGAGACGCGTGACCTGTTCGGGACTGCCCCCGGCATACCCCGTCAGGCGATTGTGCGCTGGCCGGTAGGCAATGTTTTTGTGAATTCGCGCGCCGCTCTGCTGCTGCGTGAGAAGAAATTGCAGGTCCGCCGCGGGGAGTTCGAATGGAATGCCCGGGAAAAAGAGAAGGTTTCCCTCTTCGAGCTGCGAACAGCACCAGCGCGCACGCTTTGGCTGCGCGGTCATTCCTGCCGGCAAATCCTTTGGTAATTCGATGAGGTGGGTCATGAAATCTTCTCTGCGAGCCCACGGGATGCTCCCGGACATCGCGGCCGCGGGGCCTCCACTCAAGATATCAGTTTAGAAAAAAAGCCTCGCAAGCGCAATAAGCCAGGGCCTCGGAGGCTCGACGCGAATGATCCGGCGACTTACCCCCGAAGTGCCTTACCTTTGTAATTGACAGGTTGATATCACGTCAATATGCTGTCAGTGGAAAGTGCTCCGATGCGGGACGACTGGAGCGGGCGCTTTAAACATGCCAACTCAAACCCCCGTCTACGATGTGTGCATTGTCGGCTCCGGCGCCGCGGGCGGCACCATGGCGATGGAATTGTGCAAGGGCGGCGCCAAGGTTCTGATGCTGGAGGGAGGCAAGGAAGTGAAGCCTTCCCAATTCCTCTCCCACAAGTGGCCTTACGAGCTTCCCTTCGCGAATCTGCGCGGCGAAAAACAGTACTTCATGCGCCAGGGCGATGTTTCCCGGTCTATTCGCTATGATACCCACGCACGTGTGAGCGTGGACCGCGTGCGCGTTCTGGGCGGCCGCACGCTCCATTGGAACGCCGTAACGCTACGTTACGCTCCCATCGACTTCCGCACCTGGTCGCTGGAGGGCGTGGAAGACGATTGGCCGATTACCTATGAGGAACTGGCGCCGTACTACGAGCGAGTCGAGCAGATTATCGGCGTGTGTGGACAAGACGATGGCCTGGAAATTCTTCCGGGGGGGAAGCACTACCTGCCGCCGTTGCCCTGGCGGTGCAGTGAGCACATTCTGAAGCGCGCTACCGACGCGCTGAATATTCCCCTCATCCCCGTGCGTAAGGCGGTGCTGACCAAACCCTATGACAATCGCCCGCCCTGTCATTATTGCGGGCACTGCATGGACGGCTGCGACGTTTCGGCGATATTCACGTCACCTGATTGCATGCTGCCCAAAGCCGCCGCCACCGGCAACTTTACGCTCCGCCAAAATGCCCTGGCGCGCGAAGTCCTGGTGGACCGCGAGGGCCGGGCACGGGCCGTTTCCTTCGTGGACACGGTGACGGGCAAAACTGAGGAGGCAAGCGCGAAGATTGTGGTGCTGTGTGCCGCCACGGTGGAATCTGCTCGCCTGCTGCTCAATTCCACTTCACCCCAGCATCCCGGCGGGTTCGGTAATTCCAGCGGCGTGGTGGGACATTACCTGCACGGACACATCGGCATGGCTGCGCAATTTTATTTGAAGGAACTGGAGGGCACGAAGCCTGTCAACCAGGATGGCGCCACCGACCACGTCTACATTCCGCGCTGGGATTATCGTGATGCGAAGCG
>JASHSC010000210.1 GCA_030036915.1 Terriglobia bacterium | reverse complement strand
GGCAATTGGGTAAAGAAAGCCCAGTTCAGCGACTTGCCTCCATACCACAGCAGATATCCCAGAATGAAAAAGAGGATGGATACCGTGAACAAGGTACACACCCCCGTAAGGCTCAACATGACCACGTTCACGAGTTTGCGCCAGGAGGTACGGAAATTCACCCTTGTGCAGCTCCCTTTTGCGTGGTGGCAATAATGACCAGGCGCGCCAGACCGTTGATCAGGATGGTCAGTAGAAATAGAACCAGACCCAGCTCGATCAAGGCTTGTAGGTACAAATCACCGGTGGCCTCCGTGAACTCGTTGGCGATGACAGCGGCAATCGAATAGGCAGGGGAAAACAGGGAGGTGCTTATCTTGGGATCATTGCCGAT
The DNA here is from genome assembly GCA_030036915.1 of Terriglobia bacterium. Taxonomy (GTDB): domain Bacteria; phylum Acidobacteriota; class Terriglobia; order UBA7540; family UBA7540; genus Bog-366. The sequence goes on along the minus strand of JASHSC010000210.1, from coordinate 6,430 downwards.
CACCATCGTCACTGCCATCGTTTCCCCCAGGGCGCGCGCCAAGGCCAAGAAGACAGAAGCCATAATTCCAACCCGCGCGTAAGGCACCACCACCTGCCAGGTGGATTCCCACTTGGTGGCGCCCAATCCCAGTGCCGCCTCGCGCTGCTCAACCGGCACCGCCAGCAATACTTCCCGCGAAACGGAGATGATGTAGGGCACAATCATGAGTGCCAGCACCAGCCCACCCGCCAACATGCTAACCCCATAAATCGGACCCTTAAAAAGCGGAAGAACCCCCAACGTATGCTTGAGAAAAGGCATCACAACTTTACGCAGTACCGGAACCAGGATGAAAATTCCGAGCACGCCATAGATGACGCTGGGAACCGCCGCCAGGAGCTCAATAACAAATGTCAGGTAGTTGGAGATCCGCGGTGGGGCAAGTTCAGATAGGAAGATGGCGGCACCCACTCCCAGAGGTACAGCTACCAGGAGCGCCAAGGCGGAAGAAACCAGCGTGCCGTAAATGAATGGCAACGCGCCGAAATCCCCGCTAACGGGGTCCCAGGTTTTCCCCAAAAAGAACTCGAGCCCAAACTTATGGCGGGGCAGAGCCGAGTTACCGTAAAGCTGGAACACCAGCATGACCGTGACGACGATAATGCTTGCTGCCGCCAGCAAGGTGATGAGATGAGCGACCTCGTCGCCATGCCGCAGTTTCTGAAGAAACTGCCGCGCGCGCCACGAAAGGCTCGCTCGGTCAGCGTTGATTGGAATGTTGGCCACGCTAATTGACCTGCGAGATCTCTTGGGTTTCCTTGGCCACGACCGCTTTTGGAAGCTTCGAGTAACTGAGAGCCTCCACCAATCCTTGACCGTCATTCAGCATCCAGTGAAGAAAGCCGACAATCGCTTTTTTCTTGGCAGGGTCGTCAATCTTCGTGGGCACCAACAACCACGTGTAACTGGAGACAGGGTAGGCATCCTTGCCCGACGCGTTGGTGATCGAAACCCGGAAATCGTCGGGCATTGACTTCGCCGCTGCCGCCGCCGCGGCGGTGACGCTGGCCAAATCCGCCTTCACAAAGACCCCGGAGGAATTCCGCACTTTGCCATAGGGCATGTTGTTCTGGATGGCGTAGATCAACTCGACATATCCAATGGCTCCAGGGGTTTGCTTCACGAGACCCGAGACGCCCTCGTTGCCTTTCCCGCCCAAACCCACGGGCCAATTTACCGAAGTGTTTTTCCCCACCTTCGTCTTCCACTCCTCGCTCACCTTGGAAAGATAATCCACCCAGATATAGGTTGTGCCGCTGCCGTCAGAACGGTGCACAACAACAATATCTGTGTCGGGCAACCTAACACCCTGGTTGGCGCTGACAATCGCCGGATCATTCCATTTGGTGATATTCCCGAGATAGATCCCCGCCAGCGCCTCAGGAGTGAAGTTGAGTTCCTGGCCGACGCCCGGAAGATTGTATGTTGGAACATCCGCGCCCAGCACGGTTGGGAAGTGCAGGATCTTGACTTTGGCTTGGTGGAGCTGCTCGTCGGTCATGGGGCCGTCCGAAGCGCCGAAGTCCACTGTTCCGGCAAGTACCTGCCTGATTCCCCCGCCCGATCCGATGGATTGATAGTTGAACTCGATGTCCGGGTGGAGCTTGTGGTACTCGTTAAACCACTTGGAGTAAATCGGATATGGAAAAGTAGCACCCGCAGCGTTGATCAACATTGTGGGGGCGGGCACCGGCGCTGCCGAGGGGAATTCCACATTCGAACATATGCTGAGGGCGGCCACCACTGCGCCCAAAGTGATGCTGGCGATTGAAGTTTTGAGTTTCATGTATGTCCCTCCGCCGTCAGTGTCTGGAGCGAGTGTTACGGCGGAATTAAGACATGGTTATTCCTGGATTTAAGTCGCTCATTTTCGAGATTGAATGTTACAGGAACATTAACCTTATGTTGCGCGGCGATAAAGTGGGCCTGCGATTGAAGGGGGCTGCAATTCCACGGCCATGCGTCATATGGAGGAGTGCTAGTGAGAAATGGCACATGGCTCCCTCACAACTGATTCACACATGATGAGTTCTGGATGATGAACCGGGCAGGTCGGAAGTTTTGGATCTACCTTAGATTGCGAAATTTTTTCAAAGCCGCATTTAATCTTTATGTCACAAACTCATCACACTGCATTAATCGCGCTCTTCCAGCATGAACGCGTCTTCCCGAATAGCAGGGCTCGATTCCACAAGAAAATCTCGACAGTTTGTTCGGGCAGTCGTAAAGCAAAAACTTCAAGGAGCAAAGAATGCACAAATGTGAGCTTGTCTCCCCCAGAATTGCCTGCCTAGTGTTGGCTCTGGTAGCTTTTTCCGCATTGGGCGTATTCGCCAGCGACAGCAGTTCGTCTGTGGGGGATACCACGCCGCCTCCGGCGATCAGCGCCGCCAAGCCTGGCGCTATCACCACCGATGAAATTACCCTTCTCAAGCAACAGATTGCCCTGCAGCAGAAGCAGCTTGAGCAGATGCAAAAAGCTCTGGAAGACCAAAAGCACCTTCTGGAGCGGCTGGCTCAGCCGGCGCCGGCCGCTGAGGTTCCGGCTCAACCGGCGAAGGCCTCCGCGACGACCGAGTCCACGGTGCAGCCCGCCAATGCTGCGGTCTCCAAAGCCCCAGCGGCTCCGGTGGCTACTTCAGTAGCGGTGCCGGCGCCGGTCGCGCAGCCTTCAAGCCACTCGGCGGATGCGCCACCAGCCGCGCCATCGAGCACAGTCAGCCTGGGCGAAGTGGCCTCCACCACCCCGATCATTCCCCAATCTCAGAAGAATGCCGATAACTCCATCGCGGGGCCTGCCGCAAATACTGGCACAATGGGTTCCTCAGGCCAGGAAGGTGGTGGAGAAACCTCGCCGCTTCAGTTCCACATCGGCGCTGCAACCTTTACTCCCGTGGGCTTCATGGATTTCACCAGCGTCTTCCGCACCAAGGCGGCGGGCGGGAACATCGGAACGAGTTTCGGAAGCATCCCCTACGCCACACTGCCCTCGGGAACCTACCAGACGAACCTCAGCGAACTTCGCTTCAGCGTTCAGAACTCGCGCATCGGCTTCCGCACGGACGCGGATGTGAAAGGTTTCCACGTGATGGGGTACATGGAAGCCGACTTTCTGGGAACACCCGCCAGCCTGAACGTTGCAGTGACAAACGATGCCCAACTTCTGCGCGCGCGATTGTACTGGGTCGACTTGCGGAAGGGCGGCTGGGAAATTCTGGGCGGCCAAACCTGGAGCTTGATAACGCCGGGCCGAGAGGGCATTTCGCCCCTTCCCGCCGACATCTTCTACTCGCAGGATATGGACGTGAACTACCAAGCGGGCTTGTTCTGGGGACGCATACCTGAATTGCGGTTTGTCTACCACCTGCCGAGCGACAAAGCAGCCTTCGCTTTCGCCATTGATAGCCCTGACCAGTACGCGGGGGGCTCCTCGGGAGGCGGCACCATCGTTCTTCCCGCGCTTCTTTCCACCTACGGAAGCGAACTGGACGAAGGCGCAAGCTCCGGAGGTATTGCTACTCCGGACGTTGCTCCCGATTTCATCGCGAAACTGGCATTTGACCCGATCAAACGGTTTCACTTCGAAATCGGCGGAGTGGAGCGGACCTTCAAGGTATGGGATCCGGGCACGGCAGCCGGCACATCTGCGCCTGCTGTAACCGCCCAGACCTTTTCCAGCGAGGGCGCCGGTGGTTTCGCCAACCTGAGCGTGGAGATCTTCAAGGGTTTCCGTGTTCTGACCAACAACTTCTGGAGTGATGGCGGCGGCCGGTATATCTTCGGCCAGGCTCCGGATCTGGTCGCCAACGCCAATGGAACCATCACTCCCCTCCACAGCTCATCGACCGTTACCGGTTTCGAGTATACGAACCGGGGGCAGGTGCTCTTCGCCTATTACGGCGGTATCATGATTGGCCGCGACTCCGTGATTGACAGCAATGGCAAACTCGTGGGCTACGGATATGCGGGCTCGGCAACCACTCAGAACCGCACCATTCAGGAACTTACCTTCGGGACGAATAACACCATCTGGAAAAGCCCCCGATACGGAGCGCTGAATTTCATTTCTCAGTACTCCTACGTAGTGCGCGACCCCTGGTACATCGCGCCGGTAACTTCCGGTCCCGCCAACCCCGTGAATGCTACGGATAATATGTTGTTCTTCGACCTGCGCTACACCTTGCCCGGCTCGGCGCCCACTCTGGGAAGACCTGCCCGGTAGGCTATCTCATCCTATCCGCTCCGTGTGGGCTCCGGCCCGCACTGGAGCGGCAGGCCCCCCCCCTCACAATCTGAAATCGAGATGCCGCTTACTTCAGGTCATATCGAATATTGCTGACGTCTTTCGGCCAGGGGCGATCGAGGAGTCGCGTCAGAGGATCGTCAAGACCCTTAAGATATTGGTCGAAAAACGCGAGGGAGTATTCGAGAATGGTAGGTTGGTAGGACTTGCTCAGGTTCGTCCAGGCAAAGTGACTGGCGCCGCGAAGTTCCACATAGAACTTAGGAGGAGCAGTCAGGTCGTAGGCGCCATACCTCCGCCGAACGAAGGGCGTGACGCCGAAATCCAGTGTGCCGCCCTGATACATCACGGGCACACGTAGCTGGCTGAGGTCTCCCTTTCGAATGTATGGCGTGCAATAGGGCGAGATGGCCAAAACTGCCTTCACCCGCGAGTCTTTCCACGAAGGCCATGCGCCTGCCAGCCCCAAAACCGTGTATCCGCCCAACGAATGGCCGGCCAAGCCGATGCGACTGGGATCGATGGGCACACCCTGGAAAGCCCCAGCTTTTAGAACCGTGTCAAGAATGGCTTCCAGGTCATCAGCGCGATCGCGATAGGTCGTGTCATTCCAGGCGGTTGGATCGAAAAATGGTTCCTTCGACCATAGCGCCGAAGGTGTTTCAAAATGCTGGCCTCTCTCCCCAGCGCCACAAGCCTCGTCGCGATGGTCCGGAGCGAGAACCAAATACCCTCCATGCGCCAAGCCTTCCGTCAAGGCCAAGGATTGAGTGCCGCAACCCAGAAACCCATGCGAGAATAGGATGACGGGATAACCTTCACGAGGCGCTGTTCCCCCCGGCTTCCACATTGCCACACGCCGGTCGGCGATGTTGATTTCGAGCGCTTGGTGCGGAGTCCGGCCCACCGAAACGAGAAACCTGTGTACTTCGTAGGAGCCGAGAATCGTGGCGAGCACAACCGCGCAAGTCCCGATCGCCAGTTTTTTCAGCACACATCTCCGCAGCGATAATCCTCCTGCCGCCATCTGCATTTGCGAATCCCTCGATTTTCGAGCGTAAGGCAAACCCTGCGGAGGAGCAAGCGAGGCCTAAAACGAAGAGCACACGGCGGATGGTCCACAACCCATCAAGAGCCTTCACCACAGAGGCCACAGAGGTTCGCAGAGGAGGGTTTCTCTGTGGTTCTCTGTGCCCTCTGTGGTGAGAGTTCTGCTTTGGCAACGGTTGACGAGACGATTTTAATGAAATCCGCACTGCGCGCGCAAATTCCCTTCAGTTTTTCGCGGAAGGTGCTTTCGCGGCACCCATGGTCCCCGCGGCCACGTTGGGGCGGCGTGTTACCGCAGACTGGTTGTGCCGCCGGAGTGCATGATCTGCGGCGTTGCGCACGACGTGGAAAAGTTCGTGGTCGGAGAGCGGAGGTACGATGAAATCGCTCGCGCCTCGCTCAATCACGTCAACGTAAAGCCCCACGTCTGCCGATGGCGCCACCACCACGCTTACCTGCGCCGACGCCTTCGCGGCCATGGCCAGCACGTCCGTCCAATCGCCATCAGCCAGTAGTGCTTCAGCGAAAACCAGCGGTGGCGGACTGTCAGCCGCAAGCGCCACCGCCACCTCGGCACACGTCCGCGCGAGAATGATATCTATAGACTGTTCTTCCAGTGCCAGACGCAGGCTATCCAAGGGATTGTGCCTGGCTTGGACGAGGAGCGCCCGCAGGCGTTCGCCCATAGCTCCTCCATCTGCGAGGCGTATTTTTGCATGTTCACCCGCGGGGCCGCTTCTTCAGTGTTACTTCAGCCGCACCAGGGTGTTTTTCTTTTCTTTCAGGATTTCCAACTTGTCCTCGCGTGCGAGCCAACCCACGGCAAATTCCAAGTATTCGGGACCGCCGTTCAACTTCTTCTTTAATTGCGACAGAGTTTGTGGCCCGCCTTCATCGAGCAGTCGCCAGACTTCCCCGGCCGTTTGACCGATATTTTCTCCCACCGCAATTTGATAATTGTCCATGATTCTCAGCCTTTTCCTTCCACAGAATTGGAGCGGTGCACCTCACGCCCCCTCAATTACAAATCGTTGGATGTTTGACGAATACATTTGGTTCGCTTCGCGGACAAATTGTAAATTCCACGCGCCGATT
>JASHSC010000209.1 GCA_030036915.1 Terriglobia bacterium | reverse complement strand
GCCTGGCCATCGCGGCTGACATCACTTTTGCCGATTTGAAAGGAACGCTCGATTTCTTCGCTAAAAGGCTTTTCGGTGAAAAAATTCGCACGCGCTTTCAGCCCAGTTTTTCCCCTTCACCGAGCCCAGCGGTGAAGTGTCCATCAGTTGCATTTTCTGCGGCGGCGATGGCTGCCGTGTATGCAAGGAAAGCGGCTGGATTGAAGTGATGGGCTGCGGAATGGTTCATCCCCAGGTGCTCCGCAACGGGGGAATCGATCCGAAGAAATACTCGGGCTGGGCATTCGGCCTGGGCGTCGACCGCTTCGCGATGCTGAAGTACGACATCAACGACATCCAGCTTTTCTTTCAGAGCGATGTGCGATTTCTGGAGCAGTTCTGAGGGCTGTGGCACGGGCATCTTGCCCGTGACAGGCATGGCCAGGATAGCCATGCCACGAGCGTGCGTCGATAAATTGCAATGAGAGTATCCGTAAATTGGCTCAAAGAATTCGTCGAAATCACGCGCGAGCCACGTCAGCTCGCATCCGACCTCACCATGATCGGCCTGAATATTGAAGCGCTGGCTGCGGCGGGCGACGATTCTGTATTGGACCTGGAAGTCACCACCAATCGCCCCGATTGCCTCGGTCATTACGGCGTGGCGCGCGAACTTGCCACGCACGAGCGCCTGCCGCTCAAGAAGGTGGAAGTATCGCTGAAGGAGTCGGGCGAACTCGCGGCGAGGGCAGTCTCCATCGAGATTTCGGATCCTGACCTCTGCGCGCGCTACTGCGCCCGCGTGCTGCGCAACGTTCAGGTGGGGGCTTCACCGGATTGGCTGGCGGAGCGGCTGGAAACGGTTGGGCAGCGGCCCATTAATAATGTTGCCGACGCCACGAATTACGTGCTGATGGAGCTCGGGCACCCTTTGCACGCCTTCGATCTTTCCCGCCTGAAGCAGCAGAAAATTATTGTAAGGCGAGCCAAGCCCGGGGAGGCGCTGCGCACTCTCGACGGCGTGAACCGCATGCTCACTCCCGACAATTTGGTGATTGCGGATGGCACGCGCCCCGTGGCGGTCGCCGGGGTTATGGGCGGCGAGGAGTCGGAGATCGGCCTGAGCACACGCAACGTGCTGCTGGAAAGCGCCTGGTTCGATCCTGTTTCGATTCGCCGCACCTCAAAATCGCAGGGTATGCACACCGAAGCTTCCCACCGGTTTGAGCGAGGCGCGGACATCCAGATGGCGCCGCTGGCTCTCGACCGCGCTGCCACGCTGATCCAGAAAATTGCCGGCGGAGATATCCTGACCGGGATCGTTGACGTTTATCCGCGCCCCTGGCAGCCCCGCGAGTTGACGCTGACCAAAAGCGAAATCTCGCGCCTCTTGGGGACGGAAATTCCTGAACCCGAAGTGGAGCGCATTCTGCGCGGCCTGGGCTTCAAGTTCGAAGGCGGTACGCGCGACTGGTGGCGTGTTTCGGTGCCCTCGTTCCGGCTGGATGTTTCGCAGGAAGTGGACCTGGTGGGGGAAGTTGCACGTCACACGGGGTACGACCGTTTGCCCGCGCGCGTTCGTCCCGCTCTGCCACGCGTGGAAAAAGATTTGACACGCGAGAAAGTCATCACCGTCTCATCGCTTCTCACCGCCCTGGGATTTCATGAAATCATTACACCCTCCATGGTCGATCCGGCGGAAAGTGGGCGCTTTGCAGATTCTCAGCCCGTGGTGCTCGCAAATCCCTTGAGTCAGGATGCTTCCGCCATGCGCACCTCCGCAATTCCGAGCATGTTGCGGGCCCTTCGCTGGAACCTTGACCGCGGCACGGACGATGTGAAACTCTTTGAGTTGGGCAAGACTTACAGCATGGTGAACGGCGCGCCCGAAGAGCATCGTGTTCTCAGCATCGGCGCGACGGGATATCGCCAAGCGGTTTCGGTGTATGAGGGCGAAGCTGAGCTGAGCTTCTTCGACTTGAAAGGGGATCTGGAGACAATTTTGGGTGCGTTCCAGGCGCCGGCGTGGGATTTTGAACCCGCGGCGCATGCTTACCTCCAGCCGGGCAGGGGCGGGCGATTCAGTTCACACGGCGTCGAGTTGGCGGCGTTCGGCCTGCTGCGCGAAGATCTGACGCGCGAGTACAAGCTGCGCCGGCAGGTTTGGACGGCGGAAATCAATTTCGAGCGTATGCTGGAATTCCCGCTCCGCTCGCGGAAGTTTCAAGCCATTTCGAAATTTCCCGCCGTGGAACGCGACTTCTCACTACTGGTGCCTGAGGAAGTATCTTACGCCCGCCTTTGCGCGGCCATTGCGGAGCCGGTGCTTGAGGAGCTTCGTGGGTTCCGGCCCGTTGACCGGTTCCGCGGCGGCACAATCCCAACCGGCCACTACAGCCTTCTGCTGCGAGTTGCGTTTCAGAGTCAGGCGCGCACCCTGACCAGCGAGGAGATTGCAACGTTAAGCGGACGGCTTCTCGAGGCGCTGCGACCGCTGGGAGTCCGCCTGCGCGGATAATAATGGAAATGAACATGGCTCGTTCTTTATCTTTAACCGATAAATGAAAAGCGGCCATTGACAACCTTTTTCCTTTGAGGAAACTGTGCCCCCTCCTAACGATCAATTCGAACTGCTGGAAGAAAAACTCCAAAAAGCCATTGGGCTCTTCCGGCGAAATCAGACGGAGAAGCGCTCGCTCGAGCAGGAAGTGGCAAAATTGAAAAGTGAAAACAAGGACCGCTCCCAGGCCATCAGCGCCATGGAAAAAGAATTGATCAACCTGCGGAAAGAACGAGAAGACGTGCGCGGCCGCATCGAAAAACTGCTAGAGCGGATCGAATTGTTGACAAGGCACGACCGCGAGGCATAATGAGCGACGGGATGATGAATCCAACATACCGCAATATTCTGTCTCGTGAATCCCGTCTCTTGACTCCTTCTTTCCAAGGGAGGCCATCGTGACCAAGGAACCGCAGAGCATCCGGGTGGTGATTTATGACCAGGAATATTTCATGCGTGGTGACCTGAACCAGGACTACATTCAGAAACTCGCGCAATACGTGGATGGGAAAATGCGGTCGATTGCGGAGCGCACTAGGACCGTAGACACCTTGCGCGTGGCCATGCTCGCCGCGCTGAACGTGGCGGACGAATACCACCAGATGAAAGCCCGCTATGAGGAAGTGACCAATCACCTGGACGAAAAACTCAGCGCGTGCACGCAGGCGCTGGACGAGCTTCTGAAGGAAGCCGTGTGAACCGAGTTTTCGCCGGAGCTGATAATTCGCAACGGACGACGGACAACTGGCCCCCCGAACGATGAAAATTCTCTTTATCGGTGACATCTTCGGGCAGCCCGGCAGGCGGATACTGAAGGATACTTTGCCGGCCCTCCGGAATGAGTTGCAGCCCGATTTGGTGCTCGCCAACGCCGAAAACGCCGCCGGGGGATTTGGAATCACACCGCCTCTTGTGGAAGAATTACTTGATCTCGACATCGCCGTTCTCACCTCCGGCAATCACATTTGGGACAAGAAAGAGATTCTTCCCTATTTTCGCGAGCAGGTGAACAGCCGGCTTCTGCGGCCTGCGAATTACCCACCAGATGCTCCAGGCCGCGGCCTCTTTGTGGGAAAAACTCCGTCGGGGATCGGCTACGCCGTCATCAACCTGCAAGGCCGCGTGTTTATGCCTGCGCTCGACTGCCCGTTTCGCAAAGCGGACGAACTTCTGCGCAGCATCCCCGAGGACGTCAAAATCCGCATTGTGGACCTGCACGCGGAGGCGACTTCGGAAAAACAAGCGCTCGGCTGGTATCTTGACGGGCGCGTGAGCGCACTGCTCGGCACCCACACGCACGTTCCCACCGCGGACGAAACGGTGCTGCCCCAGGGAACCGCATACATCACCGACCTTGGCATGACCGGACCCTACGAGTCCGTCATCGGAATGGAGCGGCAGGCGGTGATCCACAGATTTCTGGATCAGTTGCCGGCGCGCTTCGAGGTTGCCACAGGCGATGTGCGTCTGTGCGCAGTTCTGCTGGATGTTGACCCGCAGTCCGGCCGGGCTTTGTCCATTCAAAGAGTGCTGCGGAAGTAGGTTCAGCAACAACCTCCATGCTGCTTGCTAGCGCCATCAAGCAACACGCCCTGGAAATCGGCTTTGACCTTGCCGGCATCGCCCCGGCTTCAGCCATAAAAGACCTGGAGTTTCTGCCGGAGTGGCTTCGGCGAGGCTACGGGGGCGAATTGCATTACCTTGCTGATCGCCGGCGCGAGGACCCCAGGCACGTCCTGCCATCCGTAAAATCCGTCGTCTGCGTTGGGCTGATCTACAACACGGCTTACCCCTATTCCACGGAGACTGTTCAAAGTGGGAACGGCACACCGCGCGCGTGGATTTCGCGCTACGGCTGGGGCAGCGACTATCACCGCGTAATGCGCGAGAAGCTTGAACAACTGCGCGCGAGCATTGAGCAGGCCGCTGAAGGGGCGGAGACGCGCGTTTACGTGGAT
>JASHSC010000023.1 GCA_030036915.1 Terriglobia bacterium | reverse complement strand
TCGATTCGCAGGGTTACGGAAAGGTCTACATCGATTACCTTCGCAAAATCGATGAAACGCTCGCGCCCTATCATCGCAAAGTTCTGTTCTGGGGCGACATGGGCATTCAGCACCCTGAGCATCTTCAGGATTTGCCCCACGATATGGTCGCAGTGGCTTGGGATTACGGCGACCGGCCGTCTTTTGTGAAACTCATCGAGCCGTTTCGCGACGTGGGGCTTGAAACCTGGGTGGCGCCTGGCGTGAGCAACTGGAACCGCATCTATCCCGACTATCCCACGGCGCTCGCCAACATCCGGCAATTCGTGACCGACGGGAAATCGCTCGGCGCCACCGGCGTGCTCAACACCACGTGGATGGACGACGGCGAGGGCATGATCAACTTCACCTGGTACGGACTCGCCTACGGCGCCGCGCAAAGCTGGCAGAAGACCGTGGATGATGACCAGTTCAACGACAGTTGGGATTGGACATTCTATCGCGCCGATGAGCATCACTTTGTGGGCGAAGTGAAAAGCCTCGGCGAAATTCACAACGTGCTGCGGCAGGCGATTCATTCCGACGGCAACGATTCGCTGATCTGGCACGATGCCCTGAGCGCCGAGGGACAGAGCTTCTACCTGCGCCTCGAGCCCGCCGCGCACCAGATTCGCCTGACCGCCGAAGACGTGGAAGCCGACCTGCTGACCAACGCGCACCTGGCGCGCCGCAACGCCGACCTGCTGGACTATACGGAATTCGCCGCGCGGCGCTTCGATTATCTCGGGCAAAAGGCGATTTATGCTAAGTACATCGCGGACCTTTATGCCCAGGCGCAGGCGAGCACGGCAAAGCCCTCCGATGTCCGCCAGATTTTGGGCCGCATCAACGGTGGCAACAGTTTGATTCAAGATATGCGCGGGCAGACCTACATTCTGCGCGACATGTACCAGAAACTGTGGCTCGGCGAGAATCGGCCGTACTACCTGTGGAACATTCTGTCGCGATACGACGAGGAAGAGCGCCGCTGGGAGGCCGCCTCCAACCGCATCAACCACAACCGCATGGTCTATGACCAGCACGATCTGCCGCCGCTCATTGACCCGGCGCAAAAGTAATCTGTCGGCTGGCGCAGACTCCCGGATTATGGAGTCTGCGATTATGTAGGGACGCCTACTTGCGATCCTAGACGCAGAGATAGAGACGCATCTCTGCGCCAGCCGCGAATCGCCTTGCGCTACAGCCGGTCCAATTCTATGTCCCAACCCACTCACGTTCGCTATTCCATTGTCGCGCTGGCTACATCGGTGAATCTGCTTTGCTACGCGGACCGGACGGCCATTGCCGTGGCGGCGCCGGTGTTTCAGAAGGAACTGGGATTTGCACCCGCGCGCCTGGGGTTGATTCTGGGCATCTTCAGCCTCGCCTACGCGCTGGGACAAACACCCTGGGGGGCGGCGGCGGATCGCTTCGGGGCGCGGCTGATCATTGCGGGCTCAATCCTCTGCTGGTCGGGATTCACTACGCTCACAGGTTTGGCTCGAACCTTTGGGCAGATGATGGGAATTCGATTCACCTTCGGCGGGCTGGAGGCGGCGCTTTCGCCCTCCACCGCCGTGGCGTTTACGCGCTGGACGCCGGTGACGGAGCGCAACACGGCCTTCGGAGTTTTCCTGAGCGGCGGGCGACTGGGCGCAGCACTCACGCCACCGCTGGCGGTTTACTTGATGTCGCACTATGGCTGGCGGGAAATGTTCATCATTCTGAGCTTGCTGGGCCTGCCTGCGGCGCTGGTCTGGATGTTCTGGTTTCGAGATAATCCCGCGGCGCACGAGTTCGTAAATGGCGATGAGCGCGAGATGCTCGCGGCGAATGCTCCGGCTGCGGACACGCGCGAGCGCGCATCCTGGGCGGCACTGCTCTCTTCCGCGCGCCTCTGGAATCTGCTTGGGGTCTCATTCACAACTACATTCCTCTGGCAGTTTTATATTACCTGGTTTCCAACTTACCTGATTCAGAAACGTGGCCTGACGCTGAGGGAAGCGGGGTTTTACACCGGGCTGCCGTTTATGTTCGGGGTGGCGGGAGCGTGGTTGGGCGGCATGGGGACGGATTACCTGACCCGCCACATCGGCGTGCGCAGGGCGCGATGGTGGGTGGGTTGCGTGGGACTCGTCGCAACCTCCACCCTGATGCTGGCGGGAGTGCTTTGGCAGGCCCCGCGTGCCGGCGCGCTGCTGATGGCGCTTGCTGCCTTCACCGCCGACCTCTACATCGGCGCCACGTGGGCATCCGCGGTTGAAATCGGCGGAACGGCCGCCGGCGCCGTGGCCGGATTGAACAACGCCGTCTCCAACTGCGCGGCGTTTGCCATGCCGGTGATGATGGGGTTGGTGCTGGAGTTCAATGGGAGCTGGAATACACTGCTGGTGGCGGGGATTTTGAGTACCTACCTGGGCGCGTACTTGTGGACCAACGTGCAGGCGCGGAAGTATGAAGCGAGGTCCCGCTAAGAGCACATTATGCTGTAGCGGCGGTCGATAGACCGCCGCTACAATCGCTCAAAAACGCTTGAAGCGCATTTGCACTTCCACGGGCTCGCCGGTGAAGTCGATGGGCTTGCGAATGATGAGCGAATTGTCGCGGCCGTCGCGCGCGAGCCACAGGCCTCGGGGATTTGCCGATGCCAAGCCCTTCGGCGCGTGCACGTAAATGCTGCCTTCGTGCCCCGCCGGGCGACTGGCGCGCACGGTCAACGTCATGCTTGCTTCATCCCAGCGGCAATCTTCAATCTCTGCCTGGCCCTGCCGCACATGCATGTCCGTGGAAAGCAGCCACGGGTGTTCGCGTTGGCGAGCGATGCGCAGCAGCTTGACGCTGATGGGCGGCACGTCAATCGGAACGGTGTTCTGCACAACCCCCTGATAGCGCCCATTCCAGAAATCCCACACAGCGTACGGCGCATTCGGGTCGAGCCCGATCCGTTCGAGCTTCACGGTCCTTGAAATCGTCTCCGTGCCCAGGTTGAAAACGGCAAGCAGGTCCCAGCGATCCCATTCGCGCTCGACGGGCAGGTGGAAGAGCTGCGGGTAATCCAGATCGGCTTTTTCAAACAGGTCGAGCGGTCGCGCGATTTGCGGCAGGCGCGGGAAGACCATGCGGATCATCCTCATGCGCCCCGCGTCCATGCGGCTCACGTCATCGCCCATCATCATCTGCCCGCCGTTGATTCCAAAAATGGTGACGGTAATCTGCGCGTCCGCGTTGCTGATGGGTTTGTCGATGGTCAGCACGCTGCCTGTATCCGCGATGTAGAGCTTGCGGTGGATGAAGGAATACGCGGCCACGGTGAGCAGCGCGGTGTGGTGCGAAGTCCACCAGCGCGGGTTGTTGATCACGAAGGTGCCGGGATAGAAGCCCTTGTTGGGCCCATAAAGCGGCCGCCCGTCGCCGTAGTCGTTGCCCAGGTGCTGTGCGTTCACAAGGCCCACCACTTGAAACGCCGGTCCGGTGCTACCCAACAGATACGTGTCGTCGGTGACAGTTTCGCGAATCGCGCGCAGGCCCTCGCGCCATGCTTCGGGACCGGGAATTTTGGTCTTGTCAAAATAGCCATCATTGGGATGCAGGCCGGGAGTCGAGCCGGTCATGGCATCGAGAAAGTCGAGCATGTAGTAGCGCACGCCCCAGCGGCGATAGGTGGAATAGACCTCGCGAATGAACTCCTGGGTTTTCGGATGCGTGGGGTCGAGCACGTACATCAGGCCCAAATCGCGGTGCAGGATGGTGGCAGGCTTACCCTGATATTGGAGCAGCGCATCCTTAAGCCGCGCGACTTCGTCGGTCAGCTGCGCGCTCAGCCAGAAGAAGCCCGTCCACAACCCCCAACGAAATTTCAGCGAATTGAGGTACTGATGGAGCGCCTCGGGACCGCTCGGAAAGTTGGTATAGTTCCAGTTGAGCCAGTTGCCCGGCAGAATGTCCTTGACGTTGCCGACGCTCACCCAGAGATAGCCCACGTCATTTTCATCGAGCTTCAGGCGCTCGCGGACGGCACGGGCGTTGCGCTTCACCACGTCCTCATAGCGCTCGACGAAAAACGGATCGACCCAAGCCCAGCCCACCCAACCCGCGGGCGCCTTGGGCCAAATGGGCGGATGGTAGCGCTCGTAAACGGCGTCGGCCCAGGCGTCCATGGCGGCGAGGGGATCGGATTCAAGGCCGATGCGCAGAGTCTCGGAATCGACTGTTCCGCCCGGCGCAAGCTCGAAGCCCTGGAAGTCGTTCCAGGCGCTCACCACAGGCAGTTGGCGCGATTTGTCCCAACCTGATTGCACCACGGTTTCCGCGCGATCGAAGGAGACGAAGCCGAATTGCAGCGCGGGTCCGCCGCCGGGCGTAAACCACTGTGTAAGCGGCTTGCTGATGAGCGGGGCGGGCGATGCGGCGAGAGCTTTCGAGGCCCAGGGCGGATTTCCGGCTCCGGTGGTGTAAAGCGCGGCGGCTTGTGCTGGGTTCGCGCCGAAGCGGACTTCGCTTGCCGCGTCAGTGGTGTCCGCCAAACGGCAGCGGCCGAGCTTCACCTTGTGTGTTCCGCGATTCTCAATGGTCGAGCTTATGGTGAGCGCGGGCGTTGTTGGTTGCCAGTCGAAGCGAATTCGCCACGTGAACAGCGGGTCGTTGAATTCGAGCTTGGCTTCGCTCTCGCTCCACTCGATGCGCGCAACCTGATCGGCCCAGTAGGTCTGACCGTTGACATCGAGGCCGACACGGACGGCTTTCAAACCGGTGGGGCCGTCGAGGGAATAGCGGCGCGCGGCCTCGTCAAAGTAGAATGAGTTTTGCCTTGTGTCAGTCATGGGAAGGGGTCTCTCGCTAGACCACTGGGGGGATCGTCTCACTCCCTTCCCGGTAAGTGATCGGTCTTGGTTCGAGCCAGTCCACCAGCGCGTCTTTGACAGAAAAGGCAAAAAAGTGGTATCCCTGCGGCTTGTAATGGCCGATGTAGTAACGATCCGCGTACTGTTTGGGCGTGAGGTTGAAGGCCTTGAAGTCCTGGACGTGTTTGGTGAGCGAATCCACGAACAAGATATGTTTTTCGTTCAAAAAATCTATAAGAACCTGGTCTGGTCGTGGCTGCCCTTGACAGGCCTGCATCACTTCGCCCGCCCCGTAGCTGAGAAGGATCATCAACTTCTTGTTCTTCGCGCGCGCAAAGGCCTGGACCTGCTCCACGATCAGCGTGGTCGCGCGCAAGCCGTACTGGACGTGCACCGCGTGGGCGGTGGCCGCAGTGGCTTCCGGCGAGCTTAAGTCGGCTTTGACATTCAGCGCTTTGGCCAAGGCCTCCAGTTCCTCACGGTCTGCCGCTGCCCCATTGTTCTCCGCTACGATAAGCTTCACTACCAAATCATTCTTGAAGTGCTCGTAGACGAACTCCGGGTCGGTGAGCTGGCGCAATGATTCAGGCGTTTTGAATTCGTTGTCTTTCTCAATCAGCCGGCCCGTGTCCAGGTCCAGGCGCACATAATCCCACGGGCCCAGGAACT
>JASHSC010000022.1 GCA_030036915.1 Terriglobia bacterium | reverse complement strand
CTTCAGGATGGTCAAATTGTGATTGATCGCTGGGCGGACTTGCCGCAGACCGCTTCGAACATGGCCGGAGCGCGCGTGGGGGACACGGTGTATGTTGCCGGAGGCCAGAGGACTCCGGAATCCACCAGCGCGCTGCACGAATTCTGGGCGCTGTCGCTCGCGAATCCACGCCAAGGCTGGCGCGCGCTGCCGTCATGGCCCGGTGCGCCGCGAATTTTTCCAGTGGCCATCGCCTTAGGCACGTCCGTCTGCGTGCTGAGCGGCTCGGACTTGACCGGCACGCTCGGCCCGCCCGTGGGGCGTAGATTTCTGACCGACGCTTACTGCTACACTACGGCGAGCGGCTGGGAACGGATTCCCGACTTGCCCCAACCCACCGCGGGCGGGCTGGGGACGGAGGCGCACGGCCGCCTGCTGGTGTTCAGCGGAAACGACGGCAGCCTGGCGGACCGCGAGGACGAGGTCCGCGAAAAGCATCCGGGCTTCAGCAAGGACGTTTGGGGATTTGACCCGGCAACCCGCCAGTGGCGCGTGGCGGGCGCAATCCCCTTTTCGCTCGTGACGACGGGGCTCACGCGCTGGGGGGATGAGATTGTAATCGCCGGCGGCGAAGATCGCCCCGCGCACCGCTCGGCAAAAGTCATTGCCGCGCGGATTCTTAAGACACACAGGTAAACCAACATGCCGAAAATCGAAAATCAAGTATCGTGGATTGAATACCTCAAATCGGTTGACGCGCCAACTTTGTCGAACGCCATCGAGCTGCTCAAGGTGCGCCCGCATCGCGAGGGCTTCACGCCCCTGCAGGTTCGCGCTATATTTCCGGAGCTCGGCCGGATGTGCGGATACGCGGTCACCGCGCAGGTGGAGACGGTCACGGAAAGCGAGTCCACCGGCATCGAGAGATTCATCGAGCTCTATCGCGCCGTGGAGCAGTCACCCAAGCCCGCCGTGATCGCCTTTCAGGAAGTCGGTGGCCATCCGGACTACGCCGCCCACTGCGGTGAGGTGATGGCCACAATCTTCAAGCGCCTGGGTGCAATCGGCCTGGTAAGCGATTGCGGCGTGCGCGACATTCCGGAGGTTCGCGCCCTCAGCTTCCACTATTTCGCCCGCGGCAGCGTGGTGAGCCACGCCAGCTTCCGCATCATTCGCGTGGGCGTGCCGGTGCAGATTTACGGGGCGGTCATCCGCACGGGAGACGTTCTGCACGCCGACGAAAATGGCGTATTGCTGGTCCCGCCGGGCGTTGAGGATCGCCTCCCCCAGGCCGTCGATGCCGTGCGCACGCGCGAGCGCCATCTGATGGACTGGGTGCGCAGCGATGAGTTCACGCTCGATGATCTGAGCGATTACTCGGCGGAGTGAAAATGCCGAAACATCTTCGCGGAATTCTACCCGCGGTGGTTACTCCGCTCACCCCGGCGGGAGAATTCGCCCCGGCGGCGTTTGAATTGCTGCTCGCACGCGTGTATCGAGCCGGAGTTCACGGCGTTTACGTCTGCGGCACCACAGGCGAAGGGTTGCGGCTGCCCGTGGGGGTGAGGCAAAGTGTGGCGGAGGCGGCAGTCAGGAATTCGCCCGCCGGGAAACTGGTGATCGTCCACGTGGGCGCGGCGAAAATCACGGATGCGGTGAAGCTCGCCCGCCACGCGCAACGCATCGGGGCACATGCCATCAGCAGCCTTCCTCCGCAGGGGACCAGGAATTTTGCTGCCATCCGCAATTACTACAGGAGTCTCGCCGGCGCGACCGACCTGCCTTTCCTGGTTTATTTCATGCCGGAAGTTTGCCCGGGAATCACCACGCTCGATCAGATTCTCGGCCTCTGCGAGATTCCCAACGTTGCCGGGCTGAAATTTACGGATTTCGACCTCTTCAAATTGCATTCCATCAAGCACGCCGGGCACACTATTTTTAACGGCCGTGACGAAGTGCTGGCGGCGGGCCTGCTGATGGGCGCGGACGGCGGAATCGGCAGCACGTATAACCTTGTTCCAGAGCTTTATGTCGAACTCTATGATTTGGCGAGCCGGGAGGAGTGGCAGGCCGCGCGCCGCGTGCAGGACAAAGTGAACGAACTCATCGCCATTCTTCTAAGATTTCCGATCTTGCCGGCGATCAAGGCGTTGCTCACGTGGGAGGGACCCGATTGCGGGCCCTGCCTCAGCCGGCCGCACTCTCTGTCAAAATCGCAGCATGCGCTCCTGCGCAATCTAATTCGCAGGAGCAGCTTTGCCGAGTATCCGTTTGCAGGTTTGGGGAGCCGATGAAAGACGCTCGTTACGCCTGGTTAGTCGTCGCGATGCTTTGGCTGGTTTTCTTGCTGAATTACCTCGACCGGCAGGTGATCTTCGCGCTATTTCCGCTGCTGCGAACCGGACTGAAACTTCAGGACTATCAACTGGGGCTGATTCCGACGGCGTTTCTTTGGGTGTACGCGGCGTGCAGCCCGCTGGGCGGATACCTGGCGGACCGCCTGGGCCGCAAGCGCATGATTGTCCTTAGCCTGGTGGTTTGGTCACTGATCAGCGTGGCGATTGGCGCCGTGCGGTCGTATCCGCAGATGCTGGCGGCAGTGGCGCTGATGGGAGTGAGCGAGGCGTGTTACCTACCCGCGGGCCTGGCGCTGGTGGCGGAGTACCACGGCGACCGCACTCGCTCTCTGGCCACGGGACTGCACCAGAGTGGCTCGTATTTCGGCATGGTGGTGGGCGGTTTGGGCGGCGGCTGGATCGGTGAGCACTACGGCTGGCGACCGGTCTTCATTCTGCTGGGCGGCCTGGGAGTGGTCTACGGAGTCGTCGTGATGTTTGGCCTGCGTGCGAAAGGTGAAATGCGGGCCGATTCGAATTCAGTTGGTGCAGGCGCATTCTTCGCCGCGGTGGGCGAATTGATTTCTCTGCCGGGCTTTCTGAAACTGACCCTGGTTTTCTCCGCGATGTCCATGGCCAACTGGGTGCTTTACGCTTGGATGCCGCTCTATCTTTACG
>JASHSC010000208.1 GCA_030036915.1 Terriglobia bacterium | reverse complement strand
CAGGTGCGAATTGCCCGAGCGCGTAGTCGAGCCCCTTCTCCAGTTCCTCGAGATATTCATCGTCCTCTACGCCGTCGCGCAGGTTAATGTCCAGCGAGCTGGGCGGCTTGGGAAACGGGTAGTTGTTGTCTTGATGGATCGAGAGCGTGAACACGCTTGGATCATTCGCAAAGATCGCTGCCGTGCCGTTGCCGTGATGAACATCGCAGTCCACGGTCATGGCGTGCGCGATGGCCTTGTCCTTCTGAAGGCGTCGAATGGCGATGGCAAAATCGTTGAGCACACAGAAACCTTCGCCGTGATCCGGATAGGCGTGATGGAACCCGCCGCCGATATTGGCGGACACGCCGCTCGCGAGCGACAGTTGCGCGGCAAGAATCGATCCGCCCGCTGCAAGCCACACCGCGCGCACCAGCTCCGGCGAATAGGGAATTTCCAGGCGAAGGATTTCCATGTAGGTGAGCTTGCCGGATTGAAGCTTGCCAATGTACTCGCGATTGTGGACGAGTGCGATGTCATCCGCAGATGCCGAGGGCGGCGCGACGATGTCCTGCGCGCTGAAGATCCGGTCATCCAACAGCTTTTCCTTGATCAACCGATATTTGATGGATGGAAAGACGTGCTTGCCCAGGTTCAGGTCGTATTGGTCGGAGTAGACAACTTTCATGCAGAACTCGCGGGTCGACTTTCACTCAACCGTCACGGATTTCGCCAGGTTGCGCGGTTGGTCCACGTCGCAGCCGCGCAGCACGCCGATGTGGTAGGCGAGCAATTGCAGCGGCACAACCTCCAATATTGCGGAGAGCAACTCGTTGGTGGGCGGCAGCACGATCAGGTGGTCAGCCATGTCGCTGACCTCGCGATCCCCCTCGCTCACCAGCGCCAGAATGGTCGCGCCGCGGGCCTTGGCCTCCTTAATGTTGGAGATGGTGCGTTCGTACCGCGCGCGCGAGTCCTCCGCCGTCCAGTCGCATGTGGCGATCACCACCACCGGCATGCCGTCCGCGATCAGCGCGATGGGCCCGTGCTTCATCTCGCCGGCGGGACACGCCTCCGCATGAATGTAGGAGAACTTTTTCATCTTCAGCGCGCCTTCGAGCGCCACCGGGAAGTGCACGCCGCGGCCGAGAAAAAGAAAATCCGACGAGCGGTAGAAGTGCCGCGCGAAGTCTTCGAACTCGTCATCTTTCTGCAACACGCTCTCAAGCTGTTTGGGCAGGGCCGTGAGCGCCGCCAGAAGCTTCCTGGCCTGTTCCACCGGCAATTGCCCGCGCGTCTGGCCCAGGTAGACCGCGAAGAGGTAGAGTGCCGTCAACTGCGCGGTGAAGGTCTTGGTGGAGCCCACGCCGATTTCCGGGCCGGCGTGCGTGTAGATGGTTCCGTGAGCTTCGCGCGGCACCATGCTGCTGAGCACGTTGCAAATGGCAAGAGTTTTCGAAAGCTTGGCCTTCGCCTCGCGCTGTCCGGCGATGGTATCCGCGGTTTCGCCCGATTGCGTGACCAGCAAGGTGAGCGTTTCCGCATCCACCAGCGGGTCACGGTAGCGGAATTCCGAGGCGTAATGAACTTCCACGGGCACACGCGCCAAGCGCTCGATCATGACTTTTCCCGCCAAGCCCGCGTGCCGAGACGTTCCTGCCGCGACGACACGAATTTCCTTGAAGGAGCGAAAATCCTCTTCGCTGATTTCCATTTCGTCGAGATAGACCTGGCCGGACTCAGGCGAAAATCTTCCCAGAGCGGTGTCGCGCACGGCGCGCGGCTGCTCGTAAATTTCCTTCAGCGTGTAGTGCTTGAAGCCGCCTTTCTCCGCCAGGATCGGGTCCCAGGTAATGTGCTGCACGCGGCGGGTGACGGGGTTACCCTCGAAATCCGAGAGCGTCACTCCGTTGGGCGTGAGCACGGCAACATCGCCGTCGGAAAGAAAAAACAGGTCGCGTGTGTGGTAGAGGATGGCGGGCACGTCGCTGGCCACGAAATATTCGTCCTTTCCCAAGCCGACCACCGCCGGCGGGCCCAGCCGCACCGCTACGATTTTGTTCGGATCACGCGTGGAGATGATGGCCAGCGCGAACACGCCGGAAAGCTGGCGCACCGCGGCGCGCACGGCATCCTCCAGGCTAAGCGCCGGCTTTCCCGCGCCGTTGCCGCTCAGAGTTTTCTCTACCAAGTGCGCGATGACTTCCGTGTCCGTCTCGGTGGTGAACTTGTGGCCCTCGGTTTCAAGCTGCCGCTTGAGCTCCAGATAATTTTCAATGATGCCGTTGTGAACCACCGCCACGGTCTGGTGGCAATCGCGATGCGGGTGGGCGTTCTCCTCCGTGGGCGCGCCGTGAGTGGCCCAGCGCGTGTGCCCAATGCCGTAGGCGCCGTCCACGGGATCGAGGCGAATGGTCTCCTCGAGATTTCGCAGCTTGCCGGTGGAGCGGCGAACGTTCAGCTTGCCCTCGCGCATGACGGCCAGGCCGGCGGAGTCGTAGCCCCGGTATTGCAGCCGCTGCAAACCTTCCAGCAGCACGGGCACCACGCGTTTGTTGCCGATGTAACCGATAATTCCCGACATAAAATTTCCGGGCGGGCGCAGATGGCGCACCACGCTCGTCTAGAGCGGCCCACCAAGGGGTTGAGAATTTTTGATTATATCAGCAGCGCACGCAACACGCGGGGATTATGGAGTCTCAATGACGTCGGTCAGCGGCACTTTCCGGCCCTTGGTCATGTTTTCGAAGAAGAAGAGCCCGGATTTTCCGCCCACCACGATATCCAGGTCGCCATCGCCATCGACGTCGGCGACGCAGACCTGCATTCCGGTTCCGGTGCGCGTGCTGTAGTCGATGATGTGCCGGCGCCATTGGATATTTTGCCCGTCCTGAATTTTCTGGTACCAATAAAGGCCGAGCGGCTCATTCGCGCCAGGATCGTGTTCATGCGCGTAGTAGCGCTTCCCCGTGATCAGAACCGGGTTGCCGTCGCCCTTGAGGTCAGCGATGGTCATGGCATGAGCCTGCGACCACGCATTGTCAATCATGTGTTTCACCCACGTGCGGTTGCCCTGGTCGTCTTTCTTTTGTTCCATCCAGAAAATTCCGTAGTCGTGGCCCAGGCTGGTAACGATATCCGGCAGGCCATCGCCGTTCACGTCCATCACATAGATGAAACCGGTGGCTCCCAGGTCAAATTCGGGATGGAAAACCCATTGGCCGTTGCGAGGGTCGGGCGGAGCTTCAAACCATCCCTGGGGCGTGATGATGTCCGTGCGGCCGTCGCCGTTCACATCTCCAGCGCCGATGCCGTGCCCGTAGCTGCGCGGGCTGACGATGTGCCCCACCCAATGCGCGTCGCTCCCTTTGCCTTCGATTTCATACCAGGTCAGGGGGAAATTTTTGTCGCCGAATTGCGGCAGAACCTGCTGGGGCTTGCCGGTATTGAGAATGTCCACCAGAAAGGAGAACTCCACGGGCGCGCGCTTCTCAATCACATGCTTCACCCAGGGCTTGCTCGATTTGCCCGGGTTCTCCCACCAAGCGAGAGTGTCGCCCCAGTAGGAGCTGGTGACGACATCGGGATAACCGTCGCCGTTTATGTCGATGGCAAGGTCACCGAGATCTTCCACGTAGTTGGCGACCCATCCCAGGTTTCGAAAGTGGTGTTTGATCCAGCGCGGGCCATCTTTGCCCGGAGTTGTCTGCTCATACCAGTTTTCGCCGGAAATAATGTCGAGCTTCCCGTCGCGATTCACATCGGCGACTTCCGCAGCCTCGCTCTCCCCAAGGTCGATCGTGTGTTTGTAGAATGGAATTTCCGCGGAGCTTTGCTCGGAACTTTGTGCGCTGAGGCGCCCGGTTATCCAGAGGATGCAGGAGGCGAGAACCGGCAGGCTCATCCATGGGGCGATTCTTCGCGCTATGTTGCCGAGCGCCCGACGCTTTCCAGAAAAGATTGCGGACATCGAATTCTCCTTGGTAGTCGGCCGGCCCCCTGTGGGGTGGCTCTAGGATATTCCAACTTTTCGCGCCAGATTTTTCGTGAAGCGCAGTCCCTGGCGCGCCAGGTCATCGCCGGTGGGTGCGAGGTCGCGCCAAATGGCGGCGGCCGCGGCGAGCGCTGGCTCCGGCTGGGCGAACGATTCGATGGTCAGCCAGCCGTCGTAGCCAGTTTGCTTGAGCACTTTCAGAACCCCCGTCCAATCGGTGTGTCCGGTGCCCGGAATGCCGCGGTCGTTTTCAGAAATGTGGACGTGCCCCACGTACTTCGCCACGGCGCGTAGCGATTTCGCGGGATGCTGTTCCTCGATGTTGGCGTGAAATGTATCAAAGTGAATCTTCACATTGGGCGCGCCAATTGCTCGCACCAGCCGGGCGGCGTCTTCGAGCGTGTTGACGAAATAAGTCTCAAAGCGGTTGAGCGGTTCGAGGCAAATGCAGACACCGCGCTTTTGCGCGCGTGCGGCGGCGGCACGCAGGGCCTTAACGGCCCACCTCCATTCCTTTTCGGTGCGCCGGCTCCCGGTCATCACGCCCAGACCGGCATAGAGCGGGCCGCACATCAGCTTGCCGCCCAGGTCCGCCGTCCGGTCGACGCATTTCATCAGGAATTCCACGCCTTGCGCGCGCGTGGCGGCATCGGCGCTCACCAGATTGGCGTGGCGCGGCAGCACGACGCAGGTGGTGCGTTCGAGTTCGAGGCGGTCGAGCGTGGCGCGCACCGCCGGAATATTCGCGGGCTCATCCGTCGAGAGAAAAAGCTCGACGCCGTCAAACCCCCACTTCTTGATGCGCGCGAAGAGCGGATCCTGCTTCGCGCCCACCTGAGTTGTCCAGACCATGGTATTGACGCCGTATTTCATTTTGTCGTTCCTTTCTTTTTCAAGCTCTCGATCGCTGATCAGGAGGCGATGAAAATTCCGCGGCGCACATCGGTTGATGGCTTCCTGCGCCGAGAGATTCTGCCGGCCGCCGCGCCGGGTTAGATCCAGAGGATGGGATTTTCTCACGCCAAATCCGTGCGCACAAGACGCCATCGCGCTAAACTTGACGGCTGTGAAGAACCAGGGTTCGCGACGGAGATTTTTGCAGGAGAGTTTGGGCCTTGGTCTGGGCCTTGCGGCCAGGCCGGCCGTGGCGCAGCCCCATCAGGAGGTGCAGAAGCGCAAGATGATCGCGTGGCAAACGCACGAGGTGGCGAAGATTCCCGAGGGTTATCAGGTGGCCGTGGCGGATGTGAACGGCGACGGCCGGCTGGACATCCTCGCGCTGAGTTCGGCGAAGAGTATCGTGGAGTGGTATGAGAACCCCACATGGACGCCGCGGCCCGTCACCACTGTGACGCACAAGAACATCAGCCTGGCACCGCTGTTTCATCCGGGATATCCGGCGCGAGGGATGGCGCTGGCCAGCGACTTTGCGCTGAACGACAGCACGCAGGGAGGCAGTTTGTGGTGGGCGCGGCCGGCCGTTTATTGGGATCAGGAGTGGCGGCTCGCTCCGCTCGGCAAGATTCCCACTTCGCATCGATTGCGCTGGGCAAACCTGGACGGCACGGGCCGGCTGGCCTTGGTGGACGCGCCCCTGCTGGGCCATGGCGCCGTAGCTCCGGATTATAAAGTGCCTGCGCCGCTCACCTGGTTCGAAATGCCGGAGGTTGATTTGGACAGTGCCGCAGACTCTCAACAAGCGCCGCCTGCTTGGCCCTCCCATCTGATTGATGAATCCTTGACGGTCATTCACGGACTGAATGTGCTGGATTGGGACGGCGATGGGCGGGACGAAATCCTGACTGCGAGCTTCGAAGGTGTGCACCTGTTTCGCTCGGCGGGATCGGGCACTGAGCTCACCTGGACGCGCACGCGCCTGGGTGAAGGCGATCAGCAGTCCAGGCCGAAGCGCGGCTCGAGTGAAATCGGCGTGGGCAACGTAGGTGGGAAACGATTTCTCGCTACGATTGAACCCTGGCACGGGGATCAAGTGGTGGTTTACACCGCGGGCGAGCCCGGAAAGTTGTGGCTGCGGCGCGTAATCGACCCAAACTTTCACGAAGGTCATGCGCTGGCTTGCGCCGATTTGGATGGCGACGGGAACGACGAGATCGTGGCGGGCTTTCGCGGGCCGGGCACCAGCCTGCTTGTTTATTACGCTACCGATGCCTCGGGACTTGGTTGGGAAAGGCAGCTTGTTGATGCCGACATGGCCGCTTCGGGAGTGGTTATCGCGGATGTAAACGGCGACGGCCGCCTGGACGTTGTGACGATTGGTTCTTCCACGGGAAATGTGAAGTGGTACGAGAATCGACCCGGATGAGCCGGCACAAAGAGCTAAGCGCGTGAACTTGTATCTGGCCGGACAGCTTTGCGACGGCGGCTTTTCCTCGGCGGTAGCATAGTTTGAGGATCGGCCAGTAACATCGCCGCAGACAGAGCTACCAGAACCAATGCGAATTGAACGACGATGAAGATGGGGACGAGTTGGTGAATGACGCTCATCATTACTACCTTCGAATCGGGCTATTCCAGCTCCAGAATCCAGGTTTCTTTCTACTTCCGTTCCTCTTATCGGCAGGGATTTTGTAAAACTTGAATATTTTTTGAAGCAGCGTCCGCAAGTCCTGCTTTCATGACGACTTGCGACGCTTTCTAATCTCCCCCTCATTAACGCCCATTTAAGACGAAAGCTCCCCGGCAAATTGCCGATGTACCCCTTGGGGAGGGATTCGCCGCGAGAAGTCTGCGAACTCTCCTGGGAAAGGGAAGGGGCTGTCATGATCTGGCTGACGCGGCTCAACAACCGGCCGCTGGTAGTGAATTCCGAGCTGATCAAGTTCATTGAGAACGCGCCGGACACGGTCATTACCCTGATTACGGGCGAGAAGATCGTAGTCCTTGAAACCGCCGAAGAGGTGATGACGCGAATCATTGACTACCGCCGTCGCTTGCGTGGCCCGAGACTGGTTTTCCCTTCCATCGAAAACCCCGTCGAGGAGCCTCTCGCAGAAGCAATCAGGGAGCAGGAGAAGGTTGACGAACCGGAGAGGCAGGAAGAGCCGGGAGACTCATCTGAGCTTGCCGGATAAAGGGCCGGTTAGATGGCCGGATAAGGGGAAAGAAGGTGGACAAGAGTAGTTGGGGTGGAGTGCTGCTGGCCATTGGCGGGATCATGGCCGGCCTGTTGCTGGAAGGGGGGAAGGTTGCCCAAATTCTCCAGCCCACGGCCGCGATGATTGTCTTTGGCGGCACGATTGGCGCCGTCATGTTGCAGTTCCCCCTTCCGGTGGTGCTGACCAGCTTCAAGCGTCTGGGTAATGTCTTCTTCGACCGGCAAGCGGACCCCAAGCAGTTGATCAAGGAGATCGTGGATTTCGCCAGCAAGGCGCGGAAAGAGGGCATTGTTTCGCTCGATCGCGAGCTTGAGAACGTGAAGGAGCCCTTTCTGCGCAAGTCGCTGATGCTGGCCGTGGACGGCACTGAGCCCCAGGAGCTGCGCAAGATGATGGAACTGGAGCTCGAGAACCAGGCCGAGCACGAGGAGCACATTCCCCAGGTGTTTGAGGCCGCCGGCGGATTTTCGCCTACCATCGGCATCATCGGCGCAGTGCTGGGGCTGATTCAGGTGATGCAGCACCTCGACAACATTGATGAGGTGGGCCGCGGCATCGCCGTCGCATTCGTGGCCACGATCTACGGCGTTGCGGCTGCCAACCTGTTTTTCCTGCCTTCGGCCGGCAAGCTGAAGATTCGCAACCGCTCCGAGCACCAGATGCGCGAGATGATGCTGGAAGGCGTAGTCTCGATCCTGGAAGGCCTGAACCCCCGCATGGTGGAGACCAAGTTGAACGGCTTTCTGGCGGATTCACCCGCGCCGGAGGAATCCCGTGAGGCCGCGGCATGAGCCGGAAGAAAAAAGCCGCCGAGCACGTCAATCATGAGCGCTGGCTGGTGTCCTACGCGGACTTCATCACCCTTCTGTTTGCCTTCTTTGTCGTGCTGTTCTCCTCCTCGCAGGTGGATAAGCGCAAGGTGGGGAAAATCGCCCAGGCCATTCAGGAAGCATTCCAGCAAATGGGGATCTTTGAGACGGCAAACTCGCGTATTCCCATGGTTTCCGCCGATCCCCTGCCAGCCCAGAACATTCCTATGATCGAAGATGGCAAAGGAATATCCGGCAACAGCCGGATGGGATCGCCTTTTCAAAGCATGTCGGGTTCTCCACCCACGAGAGACATGGATGCGTTGGAGAAGCAGCTATCGGGCGCCCTGGCGCCAGAAATTCAGCGGCATGTGGTGGCGCTGAAGACCAGCCGCGAGGGCCTGGTGATCACGCTGCGCGAAGTGGGCTTCTTTGATAGCGGCTCGGCGGAGCTTCGGCCCACTTCGGAAGCGGCCGTGCGCCGCATCGCCCAGGTGCTGATGGCCCAGCCCAACAACATTCGCTTCGAGGGCCACACGGACAACGTGCCGATTCACAACGCGCAGTTTGCCTCCAACTGGGAACTCTCCACCGCGCGCGCCACGGAGATGATTCGGCTGTTCATTACGAAATACAATTTCCCCGCCATGCGGCTCTCCGCCGCCGGTTACGCGGAATACCATCCCGTCGCCACCAACTTAAACCCCGAAGGCCGGGCACAAAACCGCCGCGTGGACGTGGTGGTGCTCAGCTCCACTCCGGAAAGGCCCACCGCTACCCGGTAATGGAGCGAGCGTTGCCTTTCGGCGGAGATTACTGACTTCAGGGTTATCAACCGCACTCTTATGTTTTGTCCCGGACCTGCCGATAAAATACATGGAGCTATCGAATCGGCCATGACGCAGACACTTCGAGAGTTGATCCGCGAACGCGTGGAGAAGCTGAACAACATCCCGACCGTTCCCGCCATCATTCGTCCCCTGCTCTTCTATCTTGAGCGGCCGGTGGACCAGGTGGA
>JASHSC010000207.1 GCA_030036915.1 Terriglobia bacterium | reverse complement strand
TTCACGCGGCAATCCCCAGCCGTGTGAAAGGACACTAGGAAAATGATCTCACTTGTCCGGCGAAGGGAGAGACCTAAGCAAGTGTGTGCTGGCAGGTTCGGCCGTGATGACGCCGTCCGTTACACCTTGCCCCCGGCGTGAATTACCCTCTGCTCCTCAAGCATAACAAATTCGATCCATTTGGTCAGAGGGAATTGACGCTACGCCGCACAAAAGGCATTATCTTTCATTGACCTCGCCAGAACCTTATGGTATCACCGCTCATTCAACTTCATTCCGGGAGAAATCGTTGAGTCTGCCAAAAGTTTTCGTCACTCGTCCTCTGCCGCAAGCCGCGTTGGATCGAATTGCCGCACGGTGCGAGGTTTCCGTTAACCCTGATGACGTGCGCCTCCCTCCTGACCGGGTGGCGGAAGCCTGCCGCGAGGTGGAGGGAGTGGTTTGTTCCAGCACACCTATCACCGCCGAGTTGGTGGAAAAGGCGCCGCGCCTGCGCGTGGTTTCCGCCGTGGCGGTCGGGTACGACATTATCGATGTGGCCGCCTGCACGCGCCGCGGTATTCTTGTAACCAACACGCCCGGCGTGGTCACGGAGGCGACGGCTGACCTGACATTCGCGCTCCTGCTGGCCGTGGCGCGCCGCGTGGTGGAGGCTGACCATTTTATTCACGACGGCCAGTGGCGAGCCTGGCAGTGGGGATGCATGTGGGGCACGGACTTGGGGGGCAAGACGCTGGGAATCTGCGGCTTTGGACGAATCGGCCAGGCCGTGGCGCGGCGCGCCCGGGGGTTCGACATGCGAATCCTCTATTATTCCGTTGACCGCCCCACGCCGGAGCGTGAGCGCGAACTCGGCGCGCAATACGTGGATCGCGAAACCCTGCTGCGCGAAGCCGATTTCCTCTGCCTCCACGTTCCGCTTACGCCCGAGTCGCATCATTTGATCGGGCCTGCCGAGCTCGCCATGATGAAGCCCACCGCTTTCATCATCAACACCTCTCGCGGGAAGGTGGTTGAGGAAGCGGCGCTGGTGGAAGCCCTTCAGTCAAAACGCATTGCCGGCGCCGGCCTGGACGTCTTTGAGTTTGAGCCGCAGATTCACCCCGTGCTCCTCGCCCTGCCCAACGTGGTCGTAACCCCTCACATGGGCACCGCCAGCTCTGAGACACGGCTCGCCATGGCCATGATGGCGACGGATAATCTGCTCGCAGCAATCGCCGGCGAGCGCCCCGCCAACCTGGTGAACCCCGAAGTTTGGAAAAAGTAGAACGTCATTGCCTCGATGGGATTTTCGGGAAGTTGAGTGGGAGCATTGCAGGTGGTCACCGGTTGTAAACAGCGCTTCGGTGGCGGATTCGCGTCACTTCGACAAGAGCGAGGGCATCATTGATGGTATAGACCACACGGTAGTCACCTACCCTGATGCGCCACTCCTTATCCCCGCCTTTCAGCTTTTTGCAGCCGGGCGGGCGGGGATTCACGGCGAGGTTTTCCATGCGAGGGGCGATGCGCGCAATCACCTGGGTTGATAGCTGTCTCAGTTCCTTCTCGGCACTGGAGGTCAATAGGAGGCGGTAGTCAGCCACGGAGCTTTCCGCCTCTGATGAGGTCTCCCTTCACTTTGTCCCATGGGATGCGTTTTTCATTTCGCCGTGACCGCGAGACTAGGACGTCCTCAAAGTCCTCCCAGAGTGCCCGGTGCTTTTTGAGGTCAATCACCGCCGCGGTTTTGCGGCCCTTTTCGTCAGTGATGAATTGAATCCCAGTCATAATAGGTTCTCTCCTTAGGCTTCTCCTCTTACTCTAGTTTTGCTCCATGCTCTTGTCAATCCGTTCACAGTTTGATGTTCACCGACGTTCCACGATCCTGTTGCCTTCAACCTTTTCCATAAATGCCTCATCCCCCGGGTTAAAATGGAATTTATGATGTCGCATCGTGCCCCATTGGCGGAATCCGTTGGGCGCTTCCTTGCATCGCGCCCCCGCACCGTGCGCTGGCTCGAATGGCTGGCGGGCCGCCGCTATCGGCTGGCGGCATTTCCTGATCGTGAGCGGCCGGTGGTGGTGATCGCATCCCGGGATCGCAGTCCGGCGCGCGCCGAGCAAGTGGCGCACGCCATCGAACACGACTGGGCTGAGACGCCGCCGCACTGCCACGATGCCTACGAAGAAATTCTTGAACAGGCGCCCGGGCTGATCGTGGTGCAATTGCGCCGAAAGAATGTGTGCGGCTGCCTGGGCCACCGGCATGTTTTGGTGAAGGAAATTCCATTTTCCGAACCCCATGACGCCTTTGGCGACGTCTCCGTGGGCGAAATGGACATCGCATTTGACCGGGTGGAAAGCTGGCTGGCGCAACCCCTGATGGAAACCGCTCTCGATGCCCAATTCATCGCTGGAAGCCGGCGCACGGAATTCCACGACCAGCAATTGCGCTTCCGCCTGCTCAGCATCCTGCTGCACGAAACCCACCACATGGTCGCGCCCCAGGCTCCCGAAGACGTGGTGCGCGAGCGCAGCCTGACGTTCTACCGCGAAGCCCTCGCCAACTACGTCGAAGTCGCCCGCGCCACCATGTCGTTCACCATCGACAGGTCGTTTTCCCGATTGGGAAAAGAGTAATGGGCGGAGTCATAGGTCCTTGGTTTAGAATGCGGGTTCGACGTCTTCAGGGCTAAGAATGAAAAAAGTAGTCAAGTTGTCCGTTCTCGTTGCCGGGCTATTAGCGGGCGTCGCACTTACGGCGTGCCATCGCGGGGCCATGCGCCCGGTTACCAAGCAGGTGGTGGTGTTGGGCTTCGACGGCGCGGATCCCAAGTTTGCCGCCAAGTGGATGGCGGAGGGCGCGCTTCCCAACCTCGCACGCCTGGCGCAGGAAGGAACGTTCAAGCCGCTCGGAACCACCAACCCGCCGGAATCTCCGGTTGCCTGGGCGTCGTTCGCGACGGGGCTGAATCCGGGCGGCACGGGAATCTACGACTTCCTGAAGCGTGACCCTGAAACATATTTGCCGGAACTTTCACTGGTCTCGCACGAGAAGCCTAAGTTTTTATGGGGCATTATTCCCATCAAGGCGCCGAAGGTCACCAATCTGCGCAGCGGTGTGCCTTTTTACCAGGCCGCTGCCGATGCGGGTTACAAAACCACGGTCATTCGCATGCCTCTGGAGTTTCCGCCTACCACCATTCCGGGCGGAAAGCTTTGGGCGGGCTTGGGAGTCCCGGATTTGCGCGGGACGTGGGGAACGTTTTTCTACTTCAGCTCGGACCTTACGCCCTACGAGGCGGGGGACACGGAATTCGGGGGCAAACTCGAGCAGTTGGTCCTGACTGGCAACGGCGCCTCCACCACCATCGAGGGCCCGGTGGATCCCACCACCGATAAGTTCACGCGCCTCACCGTCCCCATCGATTTCAAACTCTCCGCAGACGGAAAATCCGTAACCATCAATCTGCAAGGTCAATCGGCAACCGTCGGCGAGCGCCAATGGAGCAATTGGTTTCACGCTCGATTCCGCGTGACGCCTTTCCTCACCCTTAGCTCAATCTGCCGGTTCTTCATTTTGCAGACTTCACCGGAATTGCGCATCTACATGACGCCACTGAATCTTGACCCAGAGGATTCTCCGCTGCCCATCTCTTCGCCGCCCGGTTACGCCGGAGAACTGGCGAAACGTCATGGACTGATGAAGACGCTCGGCTGGTGGCATGACACGTGGGCGCTGAACGAGGAGCGCATCGACGAAGGCGTGTTCCTGGAGGATTGCTGGCGCAATATGCAGCAGGAGCGCGAAATCCTGCTGGATGAATTGCAGCGCGACCCGCCCAGCCTGATGGTGGCCGTCTTCACCGCCACCGACAGCGTCAGCCACATGTTCTACCGGCTGATTGACGCGAAGAGTCCGCGCTACGACGCGGCGCTGGCGGCAAAATATGGGGACGCCATCGAGAAAACCTACGAACGAATGGATGCCATCGTGGGCGAAGTGATGCGCGCGATGCGGCCCGGCGCGACGCTCATCATCGTCTCCGATCACGGCTTCCATTCCTGGCGCAAGGGGTTCAACACCAACACCTGGCTTGTCGAAAACGGTTTCATGACGCTGAAGAATCCCGGGGCGACGGAAAAGCAGGTCAACCTAGACAACCTTTTCAGCCAGGGCAGCTTTTTTCCCAACACCGATTGGAGCCGCACGCAGGCCTACGCGCTTGGCCTGGGGCAGATCTATCTGAACCTGCGCGGGCGCGAAAAATACGGCATTGTCAGCCCCGGTCCGGAGGCGCAGCGGATTCTCAATGATCTGCGCCAGAAGCTCCTTGCGCTCGAAGACCCGGACACGCACGAGAAAGTGATTGAAAACGTTTATCTCGCTCCGGAGATTTTTCACGGGGCGCGCCTGAGCGAAGCTCCCGACCTGCAAATGAGTTTTCACGACGGATATCGCACATCGTGGCAGACGTCGCTGGGAGCCGTGCCGCAGGGCATCATCGTGGCCAACATGAAAAAATGGAGCGGCGACCACTGCGCGTCTGACCCCAGTGACACGCAGGGAATTTTCTTCTCCAACCGGCATTTTCCCGAGCAGCCGTCCATTCTGGACATTTCACCCACGGTGCTGGGCCTGCTGGGCGTTTCGCCACCGGGTAATTTGGATGGCAAGGAGTTGAGCCCGCAATGAGCCACGACCGTAGGGCAACAATGGAAGGGCGGGGCTTCAGCCCCGCCGTTGAGGACGGACTCGTCTCCGGGGCTTTAGCCCCTAAAGTCGCATCGCTTCAGGGCCTAAAGGCCCGATTCGTTGCGATATCCGTAACGGCGGGGCTGAAGCCCCGCCCTTCCGGAAGTTCATAAATGCGCTTGTTCATGCGATCAAGCGCTGGTCAACCGATGTGCGCCCTGAGATAGGCCTCGGCTTCCGCAAGAGACGAATACGGAACCAGCGTGCATTTAGGATGGGCGTTGCCTGTTATCATGAATGATATGTTAAATGTTTCAGAAACACTGTATAATAGCATTACCTTTTTAGTTGTGGCTCCGAGAAGATAACCCGCCTCGAAGCCGAGGCCGAAGGAGGAGCCCGAAACCTCCGCGATGAAGAGGTCGCACTCCCGCAGCCATGCCATGTCGCGTTGATACACTGCTTGTGGGCCCAACTTGCGGTCGGCCGCGCGAGCGTCGTCATCAACTAGGTGGCGCGTCAGCACCTGGTGGCCCAGTTCCTCTAGGCATCGCACCATGCCCCGTGCGGTTTCGAGACTCGAACGATTGCCGGCCACCGTGAAGCCGAAGTAGACCTTCATCGCGCCCGCTCATGGAAGGAGAAGTTCGCAGTGCAGCGGAAATGTCGACGGATTCGAAATGCGTGAACACGGGTTGACACGCCGGCATTCTAACACGGAGACGCGGCTCGGATGCCGTGCGCTACAATTCCGAGGCAGGTTGCTCGCCTTGACGCCCTCTACCTTTTCCCATAGAGTTAAGAATTCGCAATCTTGTGCCAGCGTCCCAAGGCCAGGAAGTCCCATCATCCGCACAGGTGAGATTCGTGCCTCTCAATCGATGGATCATCGTCTTTGCGCTTATCCCTTTAGTGCCGGTGAAGTCTGCCTTCGGCCTCAGTCCGGTGACGGGGCGAAACGGCATGGTGGCTTCAAGCGAGCCGTTGGCCAGTCAAGCCGGCGTGGAGATCCTTCAGGCGGGTGGCAATGCCGTGGATGCCGCCGTGGCGGTGGGCTTCGTGATGGCCGTCACGTTCCCCGAAGCGGGGAACCTGGGCGGC
This sequence comes from Terriglobia bacterium, assembly GCA_030036915.1. Classification (GTDB taxonomy): domain Bacteria; phylum Acidobacteriota; class Terriglobia; order UBA7540; family UBA7540; genus Bog-366. The sequence goes on along the minus strand of JASHSC010000207.1, from coordinate 4,139 downwards.
GGCGGATTCATGTTGATTCGCATGGCGAATGGCGACGCGGCCGTAGTGGATTACCGCGAGCAGGCGCCGGCCGCGGCAACGCGCGACATGTATCAGGACTCACAGGGGAACCTGATTCCCCATGCCAGCACGGTGGGCGCGCTGGCCGTAGGAGTTCCCGGAACGGTGCGGGGCCTGGCGCTCGCGGAAGAGAAGTACGGCAAGCTGGGCCTGGCGCATGTGATGGCTCCCGCGATTCGCCTGGCGCGCACCGGCTTCCCCACCAGCTATCAACTCGCGCAGCGACTGCGCTCGAGCCGCGCGCTGCTGGAGAGGTTTGACGGATCTCGCCACACCTTCCTGCACGATGGGCTTCTCTATGAAGCCGGTGCGAACTTCCGTCAACCTGACTTGGCCCGCACGCTTGCCGCCATTGCCAAGCATGGCCCGCAAGCCTTCTACATCGGCGCAACGGCCAAAGCCTTTGTCGCCACGATGCAGAAATACAAGGGCCTGATCACGCGCGAGGATCTGGAGCATTACGAGGCGAAGGTGCGGACGCCGCTCACCGGACATTTCCGCGGCTTTGATATCATCACGGTCCCGCCGCCCAGCGCGGGCGGCACTATGCTGATCGAAATGCTCAATGTGCTCGAACCGCTCGACCTTGCCACGGCCAACTCCTACGCGTCGATTCACTTGCTTGCCGAAACCATGCGCCGCGCTTATGCCGACCGCGCGTCTTACCTGGGCGACGCCGATTTCGTCTCCGTGCCGGTTGCCGGACTCACCTCGCCGCGCTATGCCGCGCATTTGCGCGACGAGATTTTGCACGAGCAGCCGGATGCTCCCGTGCGCGCCGGCGAGCCGCAGGCATTTGAAGCCGGCGCCACCACGCACTTCTCCGTTGTCGATGCGGCGGGGGACGCCGTCGCGAACACCTACACCTTGAACGGGTGGTTCGGTTCCGGAGTCACGGTAGAAGGCGCGGGATTCCTGCTCAATAACGAGATGGACGACTTCAGCTCCAAGCCCAGCTCGCCTAACATGTTCGGATCAGTTCAAGGTGAAGCCAACGCCATCGCTCCACGCAAGCGCCCGCTTTCCTCCATGACCCCCACCATCGTCACCCGCGACGGCAAGGTGCGCCTGGTGCTTGGGTCACCGGGCGGCAGCACGATTACCAACACCGTTCTTGAAGTGCTGCTGAATGTCCTGGTCTATAAGATGGACGTTCTTCAGGCTGTCACTTCGCCGCGGTTTCATGATCAGTGGATACCGGACCGGTTGTCACTCGAGCGAGTGGGCTTCTCTTCCGACACCATCGAGAAGCTTCAGCAAGCGGGCTACCCCGTGAGCTTTCGCGATAGCATTGGCGACTGCGAAGCCGTTGAAGTTTCCCTCGATTCCGGATGGCGATTCGGCGGCTCGGACCCCCGCGGGGACGGAAAGGCGGTTGGATACTGATGGAATACGGCCTGTCAACGTACCTATATGTCAACGAGCGGCTGAGCTCGCACAATCTTGACAAGGTGCTGGGAGCGGGATTCAAGAACATCGAGCTGTTTGCCGCCCGCCAACACCTGGACTATACCGACCGCAACCATGTCCGCGATGTGGGCCAGTGGTTTCGCGATCATCAAGTGACACTGCATTCCGTCCACGCTCCGCTTTACGCGGATGCGGACTGGGGACGGCTGGGCGGGCTTGCGGTCTCCGTCGCGTACGTCGAACGCCGCCTGCGCATCGATTCCATGGACGAAATCAAGCGCGCGCTCGACATCGCGGACTATCTGCCATTTCGCTACCTCATCATCCACATGGGATTGCCAGACGAGGAATACGATTTGAACAAGTTTGACGCCGTCATGACCTCGCTCGAGCACCTCAAGGTGTTTGCCAAGGACCGCGGGGTGCAACTGTTGCTTGAGAATGTTCCCAATGAGCTGGGGTCTCCGGAACGGCTGGTGGAGTTTCTCCACTACACGCGCTTGGGCGTGAAGATCTGCTTTGACATTGGCCACGCGCACATGGGGGGCGGCGCCCACGCGGCGTTCGAAACCCTGCGCGAACACATCGCCTCAACTCACATCCACGACAATCGCCGCGAAAAAGACGATCATTTGATGCCCTTCGACGGCACGATTGAGTGGACGGAAGCGGTTCGCGATCTTCGCCAGGGTAACAGCCAGTTTCCCGTGCTCTTTGAGATCCGCGATTACGGGCCGGAGATCACCACCCTCGCGCGCCTGTCGGAAGTGATGGACCGCATGGAAACCCTGCCTCAGGAGGGATGACCCTTGCCCCCGGTTGTCGAAATTCGCCGCGTTTCTGAATACACGGGTCAGGAAGTGATTCTGCAAGGCTGGCTCTATAACCTGCGCGAGAGCGGCAAGCTGCTTTTTCCGCTCTTTCGCGACGGTACGGGAATCATTCAGGGCGTGGTGGTGAAGAAGGCGGTGCCGCCGGAAGTATTCGAGGCGGTCCGCGGCCTCACTCAGGAATCCTCCGTGCGAGTCACCGGCAAGGTGCGGGCGGATCAGCGCGCGCCGGGCGGATTCGAACTGGATGTTGCGGATGTGCAAGTGGAGCAGCGCATCTCTCCGGAAGCGCCCTACCCCATCACACCCAAGGACCACGGCGTTGAGTTTCTGATGGATCATCGGCACCTGTGGCTGCGCTCCACGCGGCAGCGCGCCATCCTGGGTGTGCGGCATGAGATCATCAAGGCGGTGCGCGATTTTTTCGACGATCGCGGCTTTACGCTCGTCGATACTCCCATCTTCACGCCGGCGGCCTGCGAGGGCACCACGACCCTTTTCGAGGTTAACTACTTTGACGACAAGGCTTACCTGACCCAGTCCGGCCAGCTTTACAACGAAGCGGCGGCGATGGCGGTGGGCAAAACCTACTGCTTCGGCCCCACGTTTCGCGCCGAGAAATCCAAGACTCGCCGCCACCTGACGGAATTCTGGATGGTCGAGCCGGAGGTTGCCTTCGCGCACCTCGAGGACGCCATGGCGCTGGGCGAGGAGCTCATCGCATTCGTCGTGACGTGCGTGCTGGAAAAGCGCCGGCCGGAACTTCAAACCCTGGAGCGGAAAATCGACAAGCTGGAGAAGGTTCAACTCCCTTTTCCGCGCATGAGCTATGACGAGGCGGTAAAGATTCTCCAGAGCAAGGGAAGCGAGATCCAGTGGGGCGGGGATTTTGGCGGTGCCGACGAGACGCTGCTCTCCGAAAGTTTCGAGAAACCCCTCATTGTGCATCGCTACCCGAGCCAGGTGAAGGCATTCTACATGGCGCCCGATCCCGCGCGGCCGGAGGTGGCGCTGTGCGTGGATATCCTTGCGCCCGAGGGTTATGGTGAAATCATCGGCGGCGGCGAGCGCATGGCGGACCTGGCGCTTCTCGAGCGGCGCATTCAGGAGGAGAAGTTGCCGCGCGAGGCCTTCGAGTGGTACCTCGACCTGCGCCGTTACGGCAGCGTCCCGCATTCCGGCTTCGGCATGGGCATCGAGCGCGTGGTGGCGTGGATCTGCGGGCTCGAACACGTGCGAGAAACGATTCCGTTCCCGCGCATGCTGTATCGGTTGACACCTTGAGTGCTGTAACGAGATTCCTTTCCAAGGGGTTATGGACCCTGCAAGAGAAATGAATTTCACGCAGAGTCCACGGAGTCGTTTCCTAATGGGCTCGAAAGCGTGTCAATCGCAGAGGACCCGGAGAAAATGAGATTGCTTGGCTCCGTGTTCTCAGTGAGAAACTCCGTGACCTCCGTGTGAAATTCTTTAAGCTCAATGACCGAACGCGAACGTTTGAACAAGATTACTGAGAGGATTATCGGTGCGGCGATTCAAGTTCACCGCACGCTTGGCCCCGGCTTGCTCGAGTCTGCATATGTGGCGTGTCTCGCCTACGAATTGAAAAGGGCGGGGTTTGAGGTCGAGGAACAGAAACCCTTGCCACTCGTCTATGAGGAGGTCAAGCTTGAGTGTGGCGATCGCATCGATTTAATGGTGGATCATTCGGTGGTCGTAGAGGTCAAGCCGGTCGAGGCCCTGGCTCCAGTGCACGAAGCCCAGACACTGACCTATCTGCGACTTTCGGGACGCAAACTGGGGCTCCTGATTAATTTCAATGTGGCTGTGTTGAAGAAT
>JASHSC010000206.1 GCA_030036915.1 Terriglobia bacterium | reverse complement strand
GAATTGTACCTGAAACTCTTTTAGGGGTGAGTGAAGAGGCGTTTTCGCGCCGGAAGGCTATCCCTGTGGTGATTCCGCCAAAGTGAGATCTGAGCGCCACCGCCGTTTCAATACCGGGACTTAAGACTTATGAGAGATTCGCAGAAGGGCTGCCCGCAACAGGGAGACGCGATTTTCGCCGGCGTTGCCACTTCGTCGCCATCATGACCCCGAAATATACAAACCCTGTGATCCAGAGAATTGGAAAGTAGATCCTAAAGTTCATTAACCAAGCGAAGATGAAACCATCGAGGGCGAAACACCACATCCAAGCTTCGCCCAAAAACGCTTGCGGCCACTCGGGGCGCATGTCGCCGGCGGGAAGGCGTGGCGCGAGCGACGGCCACAACCGCGGGACGGCGTTCAGATAAGTGCGATAAGCTTCGCCCTGAGATTCCGTGAGCGCAGCCTCCTCCCGCCCGATCAAGCGCAGCACGACGAGCAGATTTCCCAGAATCAGAATCACTCCGCCCACGCGGCTGGCCAGAAACGCCATTCCCGCGGCCAGGAACATGTTGCCGAGATAGAGTGGATTGCGCAGGTGGCGGTAAGGGCCGTCGGCCACCAGGCGCTCTGTATGCACCTTTGAGTCGTGAACCACTTCCGCGCGCAGATAGGCGCCGCCCCAGGTTCGGATCCACGCCGCCACAGTGATCAACGAAGCCGAGAGAACGAACAGTGCCTGAAGCATGTGGCGAGCGGCGAGCGATTCAAGGTGCGGGTCCCGCGCCCCAAGAATCCAGTGCGCCATCGCCGCGGTCGAGTTTACGTGGTCGAAGTTGTAGGGTCCGAATCCCAGGAGATAGACGAAGCAAATGACCCAAAAGCGGTGGCGGAATTCGAAGTCAGTCGCACGCATGTGCAGGGGATCAATCTCAGTTCAAACCCGAAGTGTTGCTAAATTCTTTGCCACAATCTCCGCAATGTCGAGAATTTCAACATCCTCGCGCTTGAGGGCGCCGGCGGCGTCGCGCAGCATGATGGGGCAGTAGGGACAGGCGACGGCGACGGTCGAGGCGCCGGTCTGCATCAATTCCGCAAATCGGCGTTGGTTCGCGCGCTGCTTGCCGTGCTCGCGGGAATCATCGGCAACAAAGATCTGCGCGCCTCCGGCTCCGCAGCACTGCGTGTTCCGGCCGTGGTGCGCGGCTTCGGTGATTGTGGCGCCCGCGGCGCACAGAATTTCGCGAGGCGCATCGGTGATGCCGCGCCCTCGCGCCAGATAGCAGGGATCATGGTAGGTGGCTTTAATGCGGGAGGGCTGCAACAGCAATTTAGGAAGAACGTCCACAATGAATTCCGAGTGGTGCATCACCTTGATTCCAAGCTTCGCGTAAGTTGTGATCTGGCGGTAATCCTTGTCCAGCATCGTCGTGCAGTGAGGGCAGCAGGAGACGATGTTCTTCACGCGCGCGCCCTCAAACGATTCCACCAGCTTGCCGGAGAGCTCCATGAACAGGTACTCGTTGCCCGCCCGCCGCGCCGGTTCGCCGCAGCAGGTTTCCCGCGCTAGCACGCCCCAGGAGATGCCCGCCGCATCCAGAATCTGCCGCATGGCCTGCGCCACCGCTTGCCCGTGCGAATCGTAATTCAACCCGCAGCCGAGCCAGAACAGCCACTCCTGCGTGCCGTCGAAAATGGGAAACTGTTTCGACTCGATCAACTTCTGCCGAGCGTCGTGCCCGATGCCCCAGGGATTGTGCGGAGCGCGCTCCATGGTGGTGAAAAGCTGGTTCACGCGCTCGCTGGTGATGCGTCCTTCGCTCACCAGGCCGCGCCGCAGGTCGAGAATCTTGCGCCCCACGTGCTCGATTCCCACCGGGCACACGTACTCGCACGCGCCGCACGAATAGCATTGGAAAAGATCGTCCTCCGTAATGAATGCCTTACCCTCTTTCTTCTCTTCCACCGTGCCTGCCACCAGGCCGCCGCCGGAAAGCAGCCCCCGGCGCAGATCGAGGATGATTTCCTTGGGACTCAGCGTTCCGCCCGAAAGATGGGCAGGACAGAAGTCGGTGCAGCGGCCACACTCGACGCAGGCATCGACGTCCAGGACGTCTTTGCGGCTGAGGTCCTTGAAATGAATCAGCCCCAGGTCTTCGCCCTCCTCACGCAGAGCGCGCATGGAGCTGGTGGTCTCGGGGCGGAAGAAGATGGTGACGGGGGCGAGCACCAGGTGCAGGTGCTTCGAGATGGGAATCACCACGAGCAGCGCGAAAAATGCCAGCGTGTGCAGCCACCAGTTAACTTTCCAGGCAGGGCTGAGCACAGGGAACACTCCCCAGCCCAGCAGGTAAGTGACCATGAGCGCCGAAATCAGAAAGGCGACAGCGCCCGAGGTGGGTGAGAGTTTTCCCAGCGCCTTGGGCCGCAGAATGAACCGTCGAACCGAGAGGCCGATCATTCCCACCAGCACGGCCGCAGCCCAGACGGCCACGAATGCGCCGTACCACGTGCGCTCAGTCGTGGCGTGATCGAGCCCGCGCAAGCCCAGCCACATGTGGTTCGCGCTGTACCACGCGAACGCGAAGAATCCCCACAGAACGAAGGCGTGTAGAATGCCCACCAGCGGCCGGTCGCGCACGACGCGGTATTGCAGAATTACTTCCACGAAGACACGCCAAAGCCGGCGCGCCAAATGATCATGAGGCAGGTCGCCTTGCTTGGGGAATACGGAGAGCAGGCGGCTGTAAACAATTCGGATGAAAAGCCACATGCTTACCAGGGCAATGACCACAAAAACCGCGCGCGCCACATCCGCCAGCAAGAACGCTGCGACGGCCACCAGTGCGATGATGGCGGAGGCAAAGAAATCAAGGCGAGTCGGGTGTGTGCGCATCAATGGTGCCATCCTGCACGAGGGGAAGAACCTGGGAATCGGAGTTTTGCTATGGCTCTCGAGCCCCTCCGCTTCGCACAGGATGGCAGAGTGAGGAGCTCGCGCAACTGACTAGGGGGCGAGCGTAGCAATTTCCTGCCTGACGGCTTCGGACACCGGAGCGTTGGAAGCGAATTCCTTCTCCACACGCTCGTAGACCTCGCGCGCCTTGGCAGGCTGCGATTGGCGATAAGCGTCCGCCAGGGCGAGAAGGGACGTGGCCTTGGGGACGGTCAGGGTGGGGTGATCGGCCAATTCATCATAGAGCTTTTCCGCCTCCGGCAAATCACCGGCCTTTGCCAGCTCACCCGCCAGGGCGAACTTGGCCAGCGAGGCGACTTCCGCGTCGTGTTCCTGGCTGGCCTGCGTCAACGTTCGAACCGCCCCGGCATTATCCCCCAGGAGCGACTGGCAAACCCCCGCCTGGTAAAGCGCAATTTCCACCGCCTTAGGCCGCGGGATCATCTTGTATTTTTCTACGACAGCATCGAATTGCTGAAGCGCTTTCTTGTATTTTTCCTGGGCGGTGGCAAAAGAGGGGCCGTCCGGGCCGCCCTCGGGGCTTGGCTGGCCCACATAGGCGCGAAAAGTCGCAAGCGCTTCGCCCAAATCCGCATTGGCGGCGGCGTCCTGGCGATCGGTGTAATACTTCAACCCACCGGCAAGACCCACTACAACAATCACGATGATCGAAACGTTGATGATCTCCTTGTAGTGCTCGCTGAAGTACTCCTCGACCTTAACCAGCGAATCCTTGAACTCATCCTGCTTCAATTGATGGCGCGTGCGACTGTCCACAGTCCGTCTCCTTCCAAAAGGCACTCGAATGCCATCTTAACAACCTGCCCCAGGGGCGTCAATTGCGGTTTGAATTGGTCTTTTCGACTGGACTGTAATACGAGTTGAGAAGAATCAGTCCCCCGGCTCGCGTCCGGGCATGACCACAAACCGGCTGATGACGTAACCCAACACGGCGCCGGCGAAAACGTCGGAGGGAAAGTGCGCTTGCAGGCTGACGCGCGAGAATCCCACCAAGGTCGCAGCTCCATAGGCGAGCCAGGGCACCCAGCGGTGGCCGGAATAACGCCGCGCGAAGATCGTGGCGATGGAGAAGGCCGCGAGCGAATGCTCGGAAGGGAAGCTACCGCCGGCGTGAAGCAGAGGGTGATAGGTTTTGAACCACGTGTCCGCATAGCTTCCGCCGGGCGGAATGGCTTCAGGGCGCAGCCGCCCGGTGGCAGTCTCCGCGACCCAGCCGAGAAGCGCCGAGTCGGCAACTGCCTCAACGGCCAGCAAGGAAGTGTGCGTCGCATAGGAGTCCTTGCGCACGTATCCCAAAGCGTAAAAGGAAGCGGGGATGAGCGCCATGGCCACTTCCGTGTGAGTGGTGCTGAAGGCGCGATTGAAGGGCGAATAAGTGGATGCGTTGTTGCGGAAGTAAGGGCTGTCGTGGGGGTCAGCCGCCACCAGCCCGCCGAAAATCGCTCCCATCGCCAGCGTCGGCCCCCAATGCTGCCCCCGCGCCAGAGTACCGGGGAAGGTCCAAATGGGTTTCTGGTCGTGAACGATGTCGGGGACAAGCGTCTTCCAGTTGATGGGCCGCTCTTCGTAGATAGAAACCTGAGGCTTGTTGGGCTTATTGTGGCCCGCGCCAGGAGTGTCCTGGGCACGAACTGCGACAACGCACCCGCTTGCCAGGAGGCACGCCAGAATAGCCACCGCCCGTCGGGAGATTATAGAAAGCATGCATGGTTCATGCTACTTGAGGCCTCTCATCATGGCAACGAAAACTGCTGTGGTAGGTCAGTTTGAATTCCGTAGGGGCAGGGCTTGTCCCTGCCCTTTTAATCCAGCGATACCGGGCAGGGCACCCGCGACCCGTCGCCCGAAGGCTATGGGCCGCAGGGCGAGAGGTGCCCCTACTTTATTGTGCAGTCCACCCGCCGTCGATCACGATATCGGTTCCGGTGATGAAACCGGAGGCATCGGAGCAGAGATAAACCGCCAGCGCTCCGATTTCCTCCAGCTTGCCCCAACGGCCCAGGGGAATGCGCGCGTTGAAGCTCGCGAGTTGCACCGGGTCGTCCATCACCACGCGGGAGATTTCCGTGGCGAAGGGTCCGGGGCTGATGGCGTTGGCGGTGATGTTGTACGGCGCGAGCTCCAGCGCCAGGGCTTTGGTCATTCCCAGCACGGCGAATTTGCTGCCGCTGTATGCCGCACGGTTGGGAAGCGAAACGTGCCCCATGGTGGAGGCGATGCTGATGATGCGCCCGAATTTCTTTTCGATCATGCCCGGCACAAAGGCGCGCGTGCAGAGAAACGGCCCATCAACATTGGTGGACATCACCTGGCGCCACTCGGCGAAGGTGTATTCGTGAAGCGGCCGGCGAATGTTGATGCCCGCATTGTTGATCAGAATGTCCGGGGAACCCGCCTGCCGCCGGACCTCCTGCGCAACCGAGGCCACCTGGGATTCCATGCTCACGTCAGCGACGAAGGCGAATGCCTTACCGCCACGCGAGGTGATTCCCGCGCGCGCGCCTTCGAGCAAATCGCCTGAGCGCGCGATCAAGGCTACAGTGGCGCCTGCCTCGGCGAGCGACTCCGCCATTTGCCTTCCCAGCCCTTTGCTCGCACCCGTAACCACCGCCACGCGCCCATCGAGCCGCTGATTAATCATCAAATTCTCCCTTCGTCATTCGCTCCGAATACTGTCGCTGGCCTCGTGGCACGGGGTGGAGAAAAAGTTAACCGTAGGGGCGGCCCTCGTGGCCGCCCCGAGGGCACCACGAGGGGTGCCCCTACGCTGCGGGTCGGCGGAATCGCGCAGCCACCGGATACGTCCCAAATCCCAGTAACAGAATTATGGCGCCGAACACCAAACCGTTGATTCCCAGAACCACCTCGTGCTCACCATTGAGCGCGGCGAGGGCGAGCATCAGCGTGGGCAGCGCGCCGACCACGATGGTGCCCGCGAGTCCTCCCGGAACGCGAAAAGGGCGGGGAAGGTCCGGCTCGCGCAGGCGCAGCGCCACCAGCGCGATGAATTCCAGCACCAGGCTCGTGCCGTAGAGCATGATATCGAGTGTTACCAGTTGCTCAAAACCCAAACCCAGGCACAAGGCCCATCCTGCCGCGCACACCACAATCGCCACCCAGGGAGCCTGCGTGCGCGGATGCACTTTGGCGAAGGCGCGCGGCAACATGCCGTCCTGACCCATGGCCAGGGGCAGGCGGGAATAGCTCATCACCAGGGCGTTGAACATTCCAAACCCGCTCATCATTCCGCCCAGCACCACCGCAATACGCAGCCAGCGCCCGGCCATCAGGCCCGCGAGGTCCGCCCACGAGCCGGTGTCGAACCCAGCGGAGGGCACGCCCGTCAGCGAAGCCGCGAACACCGGAAGAATGTAGCTGAGCGCGATCAGCACCACGGCCGTCATCATGGCGCGCGGATAAGTGCGCTGCGGGTGCTCCACTCCGCGGGCAATCGTTGAAGCGTTGTCCCACCCCATGTAATTCCACATGCAGATCAGTGTTCCGCCCAGCAATCCCACCGTGGAAGCGGGTGGTGGAGCGTGAAGGTGCGCCAGTGTGCCGCTCTCGAAGGGCCCGAGTACCGCCATCAACGCGAACGGCGCGGAAAGCAGAATGAAAAGCCAGAGCGAGGTGAGGCCCACCAGGCGAACTCCCGCCAAATTCAGCGCCACGCAGGTGGCCACAACCGCGAGTCCCACCATCACACGATGGTTTCCCACTCCCACCCAGGGAACCAGGCGCGCGAAATAGTCGACGAATAGGGTGGGATAGATCGCCATGTCGAAGATGCTGGCGGCGAGCGAGAGCCAGGCTTCCTGAAAGCCCCAGAAATTGCCCATGCCGCGCCGCACCCAGGCGTAGTAGCCGCCCTCTTCCGGCAAGGCGCTGGCCAATTCGCCGATCATCAGGGCGGTGGGCAGGCTCCACACCAGCGGAGTGACCAGCAGAATGAGCATGGCGCGGTGATAGCCTGCTCCCTGCACAATGTCTTCCGTGCCGTACGTCCCGCCCGAGACCATGAAGAACGTTGCGGCCACAAGCGGCCAGAATCCCAGCTTGGCGATGCCGGGCCGGCCGGTGGATTCCTGCGGCGGATTGGAGATGGGAAAGGGTATGGCGACCAAGGTTTTGCTCGTTTGTCCTCGCGCTCAATTCGCCCTTCTTGAAATTTGGCGAAGCGAAATCGAAGAATACAGGTTTCATGCGCGCGCGCAAGAACAAAATGGTTTTGCTGGGGTGATGCTCTACGAGCGTTGACCATAGTCCTGCCTGGGCGGGACCCTCCCT
>JASHSC010000205.1 GCA_030036915.1 Terriglobia bacterium | reverse complement strand
CCTGCTGCCCGGAATTGCTCATGTCGGCAAAGGCGATTCCGTGCCCTTTGTGCAGTTCGCCGGTTCCCGATGAGGCAGTGATATCGACGAAGCGATTGCCTTCGTCGTTGCGCAAGAGGACGTTGGGCACCAGCCCGCCATAGGAAGGGTTTCCGGTGCCAAGGTAAACGTCTGGAAAGCCATCATTATCCACATCGCCAAAATTGGCGCCCATCGGCATGAAAACCTTATCCAGGCCGACGGCCTTGGTTACGTCCTCAAAAGTCCCGTTTCTCAGATTTCTGTAAAGCTTCAGCGTTGAGGCGTTGTGCGGGAGACCAAGATAAGTCCGAATATTTTCGTCCACCGAAGGATAATAGTTGCATACGAAAAGGTCCAGCCAGCCGTCATTGTCGTAGTCGAAGAACCAGGTTGCGAAACTCTTCCCCAGGGCATTTCGCACGCCGGCCCGCCGCGCGACTTCGGTGAACCGATTATTTCCTTCGTTGTGATAGAGAAAATTGCTGCTGCCCATATTGGTGACGTAGAAGTCCACATGCCCGTCATTGTCGTAATCTCCGGCGGCCACCCCTTTCGTAAAGGCGATACGATCCACGCCGGCAGACGCGGAAATGTCCTCAAACGTGCCGTCGCCTTTATTGAGAAACAAATGGCTGGACCCTTTCTCATTGCCGACGAAGAGGTCGAGCAGACCATCGTTATTAATGTCGGCCCAGGCCGCGGCCTGCGTTGCGATCACATCCGTCAAGCCCGCGGAACGTGTTACGTCGGTAAAAGTTCCGTCGCCATTTCCGCGCAAAAGCGACATCAGCTCCGGATAAAACCATGCTCCGCGCAACACCAGAAGGTCAAGGCACCCGTCGTTGTTGTAATCCGTCTGGAGGATGTTGAGCCCGCCCATTACGTTCAGAAGTCCGGCACGCTCCGTCTGGTCGCTGAAGCTTCCGTCCCCGTTATTGCGGAAGTAGTGGAGGGGCTTGTAGGGCGATCGGTTGCCCCACTCGGACACCACCACGTCAAAGACGCCGCGGTTTTCAAAATCATCAACGATAATGCCGCCCGAGCCCGACACCAGATGGATCCCGGCATCTTCCGCAACATCCACGAAGCGACCTATATCTTGTTTCGATTCGAAACCGGCCAGCGGGATCATCTGCTTCGGGGGAATCGAGGCGGGATATTCTCCCAGCGTCATGCAGGCCAGGTTCAGCAGCCATTTCGCGGCAAGATCGTCAGGCGACTGAGCCAGATATTTCCGCAGATGCTCGACTGCCGCTTCCGAATCGGCCGGTTGCGAATATCGCAGCGACTCCGGCAGCGGGAACAGGCATCTATTTCCCGAGTGGCAGTAGATCTGATTTTCAACCTCCGATTTGTGGAAATAGGCGATTCCCAGAACGTGTTCGAGATACCCGAACATTTTGGGGTCAGACGTTGAAGAAAGCCGGGAGCAGGCAGTCCATTGTTCAATCGCAGCGTCCATCAGGCCTTGAAATGCCTCAAGTTGGGCGAGGACCATGCGGTTCTGCAATTCCATGTCGGGGCGGGTCGTCAGCAACGCCTGTAGGTTTTTACTTCCAACCTCAAGCGAGCGTTGACGAATTTTTGCGGCAGCCGCCGGATTCACCTCGCGATTCCAGTCGGCGGGTTTGTCTGGAAAGCTGTAGAAAATGGCCGAAGCCTCCGTCAAGCCGCCCACGTCCGGCGCAAGGCTTGCGGCTCCGGGCGCAGTCATCGCTGAAAGCGCGTAGGGATTAACCTCCGCCGCCTCCGGCTGTTCGTAAAGGTCCATCTTAAGGATGGCATATCCTTCCGGAATGCGCGCCACTTGACTGATTTCACCCGGATGAACACCTGTCAGGGCATCGCGCAGTTCCGGACGCAAGGTGGCAGGGTCAAGCTTTCCGAGGTAGCCTCCTTGATTTGATGTCGGATCGATCGATTGATCCGCCGCCAGTTCGGCAAAGTCTTCCCCAGCCTTCAATTTCCGCACGATTTGTTGGGCTTCACTGAGAGTCTCCACTACGATGATACGCAGCGGAACCTGGCCTGAGGCTGGCGCGACTTCCGTTTGGGCGGATGAAGAAAGTGAGTTGGAATAAAGGGCAAGGGCGCCTCCCAATGCGAGCGCCCCTCGCACGAATAGCGCGCGTCTGCCAAATGCCTTCCCATCGATGGGTGCCATTGGTCGCTAACTCTAAATCGAGTATACGAGCTCGGACATGATTCGACAATTATTCATAGGTTTTTTCGTCGGTATAACATTTAACAAATGCTCTCATGGAAGGTTCGTCAGGTGAACGTCAGTAGGGTTCCTCGCTGCCCCCTGGTGAACTCAACTTCTGCTGGCGGCTCGGAGTGGAGTCCACCCCTGCGCTGGTGGTGGGGGGCTTTGATTTTGTGCGCCGTGCCGCCCAGGCATAATGGCCATCTCGGGCCTTGGCTGGGGGGTTAAAGCGGCCCCAACTTCAAAGCGCGTTGGTCCCCTATACGTTGGCGGACTTGACAAAGCACGACGGCATACAGTATACACGAGGGGGACTTACCTTACTCTCGATATTTGAGAATTTGCAATTGTCCCGGCGCTCCAACTTCATATGCGCCAAAGCTTGTCTAGGGTTCAAGTGCATGTTTAGGGGAGCCGGTGCGAGTGCATCCAGTAAATGGCATTCCTAAGAGAGGGAACGCCATGAAAAATCATCGGATATTGTCAACGGGCACTGTGCCGCCGGTTGCCACGGAAATCCTGAGTCGTTTTGGCCGGATTGAGGTGGCCTCGAGGACGGATGAGGATAGCTTAGTTAAATTGATAAGCGGTACTATCGCATTATTTGTTCGCGGGGTAACGCGAATCCCCGCCAGAGTTATTGCAGCAGGCGAAGAACTGCGCGTCATTGGGAGAACAGGTGCTGGTTACGACAATGTTGACATTGATGCTGCCACTGAACGGGGGATTCCGGTTGTCTTCTCACCTGGCGCTGGGGCCATGTACGTTGCGGAGGGGACCCTGGCGGTAATCCTGGCGCTTGTGAAGCGGCTGCCTGAACTGGATCTGAAAACCCGTCGCGGGCATTGGCAGGTAAGGGATAACACTGTAATCGGTGACTTGCACGGCTCGGTTGTAGGGCTCGTCGGCTTTGGCCGAATCGGACGGCACGTCGCTAAATTGTTGCGAGCCTTTGAAGCTCGCGTAATTTGTTATGATCCGGCCGTCTCCAGAGAGACCGCGGCGGTGGTGGGAGCTGATTTAGTCGACCTGGATGACCTTTTCGCTCAATCCGACATAATTACCCTCCACGCCCCACTCAACGCACAAACTCGTGGGATGGTCAATCGGCATCGACTGGGTCAGGTTAAGAGGGGAGCGATCCTAGTGAACGTTGCTCGAGGGGGACTCATGGAAAGCCTCGACTTGGTTTTTGAGGCTTTGCAATCGGGGCAGCTTTCTGCGGTGGGATTGGACGTTTTTCCTGTCGAACCTCCGGACGTTTCGCATCCGATTTTTCATCACCCTAGAGTGCTGTGCACTCCCCACGCCCTCGGTCTGTCGGTTAAAGGTTCGCAAGCAATCTTCGAAATGGCAAGCCGTGGAATGGCAGAGGTGCTGGAGGGGCGAATACCCAAGAACGTCGTCAACCCGGAGGTTTTTCAGAGGGCTTCAAGAAAATCCCGCCAACATCAAACTGTTAAGCCGTGATAGTTGATACGTGGCCGTGTTTGGGCAGGCGTCTAACTTGCATACTGTATGCGAATAATGGCCAAAGCTGCTTTTGTCACGACTCTTTGCGGAATCTCCATAATACTGAGCGTCACCTATCTCCGTGCTGATGTTAGGTTGCCCAGTCTGCTCTCTGATGGGATGGTGCTTCAGCAGGGAACTAAAATTAATCTCTGGGGAAATGCCGAGCCCGGAGAACGCGTCACGGTGACATTCAAGGGTGAAACTGTAAGTGACGTGGCCGACGCCAACGGTGATTGGAAAGTGACCTTTGGGCCGTTCGCCCCCGGCGGTCCGTTTACACTAACCGTTTCCGGAAAAAACACGATTACGTTGTACGACGTACTCGTCGGCGAGGTATGGGTGTGCTCCGGGCAGTCCAATATGCAGATGCCGGTTAGCCAGGTGACGAATGCGCAGGACGAAATCGCACATGCCGACTATCCGACCTTGCGATTGTTTACGGTGGAAATGGCTGTGGCGGGAAAACCCCAGCAGGACGTCAACGGTTATTGGGTCTCCGCGCGGCCCGACACTGTGCGCGAGTTTTCCGCCGCCGCATACTTCTTCGGTCGAGAATTGCAGAAGGCTCTCAACGTCCCTGTGGGCCTCATTCACAGTTCGATCGGCGGGACTCCGGCGGAATCGTGGATGAGCCACAGCGCGGTGGAATCGGATCCCGCATTTAAGTCCATTCTGGATATCGAATCGAAACTTCTCTCGCCATACCCACTGACTCTCCAAGATGTCGAGCAGCAATTCACTGAGTGGCGGCATTCCGCTGACAAGGCCGAAGCCGAAGGTGCGCCCGTACCTCCACCTCCGAGTCTCCCTGACGATTATCGGCGGAGCACCTGGCGGCCCGGTGGTCTTTTTAACGGTATGATCATACCGCTCGCGGCCTTCGCGATCCGGGGCGTCATCTGGTACCAGGGCGAGGGAAACTCAGACCGACCCGTCCAGTACCGCAAGCTCTTCCCGGCACTCATTCGTGACTGGAGACGTGTGTGGGGAGAAGGTGATTTTCCATTTTTGTACGTGCAAATCGCCAATTGGGGCGCCAATCGGCCCGAGCTAAACTGGCCAAAATTGCGCGAAGCCCAACTGATGGCCCTCAAACTTCCAAAAACCGGCATGGCGGTAACGATTGATATCGGCGACGGGAGCGATATTCATCCCAAGGATAAGCAGGACGTGGGGTATCGCCTGGCGCTCGCCGCACAGGCCATTGCTTACGGACGCGATGTGATCTACTCCGGGCCTTTATATGATGGAATGTCCGTTGAGGGTAACAAGATCCGGTTGCACTTCAAATTCGCCGAGGATCACCTTATTGCGAAGGGTTCGCCGCCTTCAGCATTGAATGGCTTCGAAATCGCTGGCGCGGATCAGAAGTTTTTTGCTGCAGAAGCCGGAATCGAAGGGACGACGGTCGTTGTTCACAGCGATCATGTCGAGGCCCCTGTGGCCGTTCGCTATGGTTGGGCCATGAATCCGCTGTGCAGCTTGTACAATCGCGCAGGCCTGCCGGCCTCGCCTTTCCGGACTGACGAATGGGAAGACACCTTCGTGGATAAGCAAGCGATGGGCCCCGTCCATTACTAGCCGGGCCTCAGCCGTGGGTTCATCATCACGATGCAAGGGTTTGATCATGCCCTCGCTACTCCGTTTTGATCACCGATGTCAACCCGCCATCCACGACAAGACATGATCCTGTCATGTAGGCTGACATGTCCGACGCCAGGAATAAGGCGACGGTGGCAATTTCTTCCGGGGGGGCGTTTCGACGCAGCGGGCACATGTTGGCGACTCTTTCCAGATCGCTCGCAGAAAGGCCTGCGGCCAGTCCGGTTATGACCGCTCCCGGCAGAATGGCGTTCACGCGAATTTTGGGTGCATAGTCCGCCGCCAGCGACCGGGTTATCGAAATCAATCCGCCCTTTGCAGCCTGGTATGCCACGTGATTTGCGTATCCCCGGATGGATTGTACGGATGCGGTGATGATGAACGCCCCCTGATTTTGCACCAACATCGCCGGAAGGGCGGCGTGAGCAATCATCCAGGTTGCCTTCAGGCAAACAGCCTGAGTCCTGTCCCAATCCGACTCGGAAATCTTAGTGGCAGAGCCGAGTGCATACGATGCGGCGTTGCTGTGAACGATGTCGAGGCGGCCAAAGCGATCAAGGGTGGCATTTACCATGGCATTCACGTCGTCCATTTTTCCCACATCGGTTTTCACA
>JASHSC010000204.1 GCA_030036915.1 Terriglobia bacterium | reverse complement strand
CAATTCGGATCAAACATCGGGGGGCCGGTTATCCTTCCGCATCTCTATGACGGGCGGGGCAAGACTTTCTTTTTCGGGAGCTATGAAGGATTTCGGGAAAGAACAGCGTCGGAGGTATATTCCTTTACGGCCACAGCCGCGGAACGCCAGGGAGATTTCAGCGCCATCACTACGCAGCTCTACAATCCCTTCACCCTTCAACCGGATCCCGCGAAGCCGGGTGACTTTACGGATACTGCCTTTGCAGCAAACAACATCTCGGGCAGCTTAAGTCCCGCCATGGTCGAATATGCCAAACTGTTGTGGCCTTTGCCGAACACCAGTTCGTCTTCGGGAAATCTGCTCGACGGCACTCCTGGCTCGTTGGACCAGAACGAGTGGAATGTCCGAGTCGATGAGAATCTGAACAATTCGAACTCGCTGTGGTTTCGCTATAGCACGGTGAGTCAGCCCTCATTAACTTCCGGAGGCTTTCCGGGGTATCTGAGTGAACTGAATGTTAATGCCACGAACTACGGACTGAATTACCTTCACACCTTCAATCCCACCACGACGCTGGATGTTCAATTTGGCCATAACTTCATTTCTAACCAGAATAACAGTTATTTCACGGCCGGAAGTGCCGCGACCATCAACGGTGAGGTGGGATTTACGGGGGATTACGGTTGCGGAGGTACGGCGTTGGGCTTGCCCATAAATTGCGTAGTGGTCGGCGCTATCCCGAGCGGATATATCAATGGTAGTGGCGCCTTGACTCACCATGACCCCCTCACCGACCTTTATCAATATAGTGCCGACCTTACGAAAGTTGTGGGCCACCATACGTTCCAGACAGGTTTTATTTTCCAGCGAAATGACTTCTTTCTCGTTGGCTTTCAGGCACAGGAAAGTTTTGCCGCGCCGCAGACTTCCAACCCTGAAATTCCGGGCACGGGCAATGCTTTGGCCTCTTTCTTTATCGGGGTGCCAGACACTGCTTTTTCATCGGGATATATCACACCTATCTACGGGCTGAGGTCAATTGGTGGCTATTTCCAGGATCAATGGAAAGTGTTGCCCAAGCTGACCCTTAGCGGTGGTATACGGTATGACGTAACGTTGTGGCCCATCTATGGAACACCCGCTCATAACACCAACGCGGTTGGCACGATCGACTTTAGGAAAGGAGATTACATCATCCAGGCCAATCCGGGATCGTGCGCCCAGTTAGGTGCGCCGCCTTGCATCCCCGGCGGGCTATCTTCCCTGAGCTATGTGGTCGTATCTCCCAATGGCCACCTGTGGCACAACGCCTACGATAACTGGCAGCCGAGATTTGGGTTTGCCTGGAAGGTGACCGGGTCCAATGTTATCCGCGGCAGCGCGGGAATGTTTTTCGACGAATGGGCGGGTGTCATCCAGCACGCGCAGGCCACGTCGAACAGTTGGCCTTCGGTGGGAACCAACGAACTCGTCAGCGAGAATCCCACCACCGGTCCGCCCACCTATAGCGCCACCAACCCCATCAGCGGTGTGACCACATTCCCCGCCGCAAACCCCTACACGCAGTCAAGGAACTACCGCGACCCCTACGGAGAGAACCCTCTGGCCTTGCAGTGGAATCTGGGAATCCAGCATTTGATCGGCACGCGATCAAGTATCGAGGTTGATTACGTGGGGTCCCACAGCGAGCGGCTGGTCGTAGGCGGTGATTATAATGTCGATCCGACCCCCGGCCCGGGCGCCACGGCGGCCCGCCAACCGTTCCCTTACCTCAGCCCCAGCCATTACGACCGCTACGTCGGCACCGGCGACTACAATGCCCTCCAGGTAAAGTTCGAGCGGAAGCCCATGCATGGTTTGGGGTACGTCATTGCTTATACCTGGTCCAAGGCCTTCGACGAAGGCTGCGATGGAATCCAGGATGTGGAAGGATGCTCGGTTGAGGATCCTTACGACCTGCGCAATGATCGCAGCCCGGCGGGGTTTGACTTGCCGCAAGTGCTCTCCCTTGCGGGCAGCTATGAGCTTCCCTTCGGCCAGGGAAAACACTTTGGCATCGGCAATCGCGCTTTGAACGGCGTGGCCGGCGGATGGCAAGTTAATGGTATCTTTTCCGCCACGTCGGGATTGGATTACACCTTGACCATCGCCGGGGATATCGCGAACACGGGAAATATAGGATACGAAAGGGTGAATAAGATTGGTGATCCTACCTTGAGCGACCCAACGACGAGTGAATGGTTCAATACGGCGGCCTTTGGGCCTCCGGCGCAGTATACGTTCGGCGACTTTGCGCGTAATGCGCTGCGCGCCGACCCCTACAGCGATCTCGACTTTTCGGTGTTCAAGAATTTTCCCATTCGCGAGCGCGGCAAGATTCAGTTCCGCGTGGAAGCGTTCAACTCCCTGAACCACCCGACCTGGGGAAGCCCGGGCACCGGCTTCGGCACCGCCGCCTTCGGCGTTGTCAGTTCGACGCGAAGTGTTGAGCGCCAGATCCAACTGTCGCTTAAGATATACTACTGACGCTGGTCGACTGAAGAACTTCAGGATAAAGCAGCGGTGGCGGGTCGATGACCGGTTTTCCACCTCCTCCCCTCGCCTCTATTGCGCTAAGTGGGACGAACATGTCTCCCGGATGGCAGGCAATCCGAACCCGTCTTATACGTGGTATTCATGGGTGAAAAGATCGATCGTCGTCAGTTCTTGTAATCGGGCGTGGCGGGGATTGCGGCCGGCGCTCTGCCGCGTGGGGCGTGCCCGCAAGGCTTGCCGCAAAAACCCTAGAACGTTTTGTACGTCATCTCCGACCAGCACCAGACCGCATGAATGGGATTCGAGGGCCATCCGCAGGCCATCACGCCGAACATGGACAACCTAGCCCGCAAGGGCGTGCGCTTTGCCAGGGCATACACGCAGAACCCGATCTGCACACCCAGTTGTACCAGCATTCTCTCCGGCCAGTACGTTCACAATCACGGCTACTACGGACTCTGCGGACCGACCCCGGTGGTTGATCTGCCCAGCGTGCTGCAGCAATTCCGCCGCGACGGCTATCGTACTGGAATCGTCGGTAAGGTCCACACTCCCGACGAGCCCACCAACTGGTTGGCCGGACATTGCGATACGATCGTCGACGTCTGCACCTACCACGGCAAAAACGGCGGCGAGGGCAAGCCCTACGGAGACTTTCTCGATTCGCTGGGCCTGCGCAGCAAAGAGGATTCCGGCCGCCGCCCCGAGTTTCCCGGCAATCAGCAGAATGAGGCGCGGCCGCCGGAGCCTGCCGTATCGCGCATCGCTGGAAGGTTTCACGGTTACAGAGACGATTCGTTTCATGGACGAGTCGGACTGAGCTGGCTGAGATTTTGTGCCAATCGAAGTGAGAGAGTTTACATCACAACTCCTAGCGGTGAAACTGGTCTTGGTGTGATCAGGGAGCTATAGGCCGCCGGTACCGGCGGCCCCCACGTTTTTGATTCTCGTTTAATCCTGAGACTTCTGCTCCCGCTCTTGGGCGTATAACTTCTGGAAGATCTGCAACTGCTCTTGGGATTTGGCGGGCTGGTTGAGCTTCGTGTAGAGCTGTGCAAGTTGGTAATGGATGTTCTTGTCGGTGGGGTCCATCTCACCGGCCTTTTCCAAGAGCTGGACAGCTTGCTGAAGCTTTCCCTGTGCAACGTAGCACTTGCTCAATAGAAAGTACCCCTTCATAAATTGGGGTTGAGCTGGTACGGCAAGCTCCAGCAGGGGCACGGCATCGTCAATCCTTCCACTCTTAACCAAAATGTCGGCAAGATAATAGTTGGACATGGGGTGGTTGGGATCCTCGTGCAACGCAAGGCGTAGTTCCTTCTCTGCATCCGCATAGTCAATCTTATTGTAATAAGCCTCCCCCAGTTTAAAATGAATCCCGGGAAAATTCGGGCTCTTGGTAAGAACCTGGCGGTACGCCTCGATCGCCTCGCTGAATTCCCGCTCTTCCGCATGGGTTTCAGCCCTCAATACCAGCATGTACACCGAATTCGGGTTCAAGCTGTCCAATTGATTGAGTGCCTGGAAGGTGGCGTACTTGAGAGAACGGATCAGTTCGTAGAGTGCTTTTTCGTCGTGAGGGTCTTGCGCCACCAGAATTTCATATTGGTTAATTGCCTCGGCGTTGCGGTCAAGGGATCGATAAACCTGCGCTTCAAAGTAATGGGCCCGCCGGTATTTGGGGTCAATTTCCAGTTGCTTGTCAAACGCGGCGAGCGCCTTGTCGTACTGATTGAGTCCGAAGTAGGAAAGCCCCAGATAAAAATTGACTTCAGGGTACTGTGGATCCCCCTGCAAGATTTGCTGGAAGATATCGATCGATGCAGCGAATTTCAGCTCGGTTTGATAGATAATGCCAAGACGCTTGAGGATTTCAGGATTGTTGGGATAGCCCTTCGCGGCATCCTGATAAGTTCGCTCGGCGCCCGCGTAATCCCCGCTTCCCTCCAGTGCCCGTGCCTGATTGAAGTATTCCTCCAGGCTTTGCGGGCGGGTCTGGGCAAGAGTCCAACTGTGGCACAAGGACAGGCCCATGGTAAGGACGATGGCAAGGCGAATAAGAAGGACCATGTGACGCGAATTTAAATGATGCATAACTTGGATTAACCTGGGGGCCCCCACCCACGCAAATGCACCGGCCTACCCTCGGGCTGGAATACGTGTCCCCAGCGGGAACGTCGGCCGGACCAGCGCCGTGTACTGGGTAGCGAACTCTTTGATCTCAATGCACTGGTTCACGCCCACGTTGGAAAATGTCTGCCGTGTTTTGCTCGCCGGCCACCAGGTCTCGACCGCTTCGATTTGTGCCTGGGGGCCCAGCCCGATGTGCTGCTCCAGGGGGTTCGCACCGAACGAGCCGCCGCTTCCCACCGTGCGCTGGATGACTCGTCGTCCACTGCCCGCATTTTCCACGCTGACTTTGATCCGGGCGCCGATGGCCGCCCGGTTGCTCTTGACTCCCGTGAGCTTTACCCTAAGCCAGTTGTTGGCGTTGCCGGGATTCTTAAAGAACCGGAAGGCGTGCCTGTCGCCAGGCGTTGCGCCGCCGATAACCGTCAGAAGGTCCTGCTGGCCGGAGTTGTTCATATCAGCAAAGGCGATCCCGTGGCCCTTGTGTAATTCGCCGGTGCCGGAGGAGGCCGTGATGTCCACAAATTTTTCCCCCCCGTCATTGCGCAGCAGCACGTTGGGGACTAAAGAGCTATAGGAAGGGTTTCCAGTGCCCAGGTATATGTCCAGAAATCCGTCGTTGTCCACGTCACCGAAATTTGCCCCCATCGGCATGAATACCCGATCCAGGCCGACTGCCTTGGTTACATCCTCAAAGGTCCCGTCCCTACGGTTTTTGTAGAGCTTCAAGGTTATAGCGTTGGGGGGTAGACTGAGGTAGGAACGGATGATCTCCTCAATCGAGGAACAGTCGCTGGTCACAAACAGATCGGGCCAACCGTCGTTATCGTAGTCGAAGAACCAGGTGGCGAAACTTCGCGCCAGAGGGTCCTGCACGCCCGCTTGCCGGGCAACCTCCGTGAA
>JASHSC010000203.1 GCA_030036915.1 Terriglobia bacterium | reverse complement strand
AACACTATCTTCACCACGGAGAAACTCCTGGAGCGGTCTGGAATCGAAAAGCGGCCGGGCATGCAGATGATTGAAGATGTGGCGAAAACTTTTACTCCAGCAGGCAAACTGGTGTGGGCGGCCATTGCCCACCTTGTTCCCGGGGCCCTGCTTCAACGGTGGCTCATTCCACGTGATTTGAAACTTGACTCGCTGGCGACAGTTATCTTTTCAAGTGGCAGCACTGGAACACCGAAAGGCGTCATGCTGAGCCACCGAAATATCGTCTCGAATTTGGAAGGCGTTCAGCAGGCAATCAATGTCAACCGTAGTGATTGCCTGTTGGGAATCCTTCCGTTCTTTCATTCCTTCGGCTTCACCATCGGACTCTGGCTGCCGGCGGTTTCGGGCTTCGGTGTGGCATACCATACGAATCCCCTCGAGGCGCGCAAGATCGGCGAGCTGTGCCGGAAGTATCGTGTCACGATTATGATCTCCACGCCGACCTTCGCAGGCGATTACGTGCGCCGCTGCGCGGCGGAGGATTTCGCTTCCTTGCGAGTTGCCATTGTGGGCGCTGAGCGGATGAAGCCTGAACTTGCGGACGCCTTTCGCGAAAAGTTTCATTTTGATCTCCTGCAAGGCTACGGATGCACCGAGCTTTCGCCCGTGGTTTCAGTGGAATCGTCGGGGTACGTGGGCAGCGGCCAGAAACAAATCGGCGCCAGGCGCGGGACCGTGGGCCATCCGATTCCGGGAGTCGCTGTGCGGATTGTAAACCCGGAGACTTTTGCGACGGTTGGATGCGGTGAGCCGGGAATGCTACTGGTGAAAGGACCCAGTGTGATGATGGGTTATCTCGGCGAACCGGAAAAAACCCGCCAGGTGATTAGGGAAGACGGCTGGTATGTCACGGGTGACATCGCGCAACTCGATGAAGACGGGTTTATCCGAATTACCGGCCGGCTTTCACGATTCTCAAAAATTGGCGGCGAGATGGTTTCGCACGTCCAGGTGGAGGATGCCCTGCATCGCGTCCTTGGTTGCGTTGACCCACGCCTCGTCGTAACCTCCGTTTCCGATGAGCAGAAGGGCGAGTGTTTCGTGGTGCTCCATACAGAATTGGGCTTGGGCGTGGAAGAATTGCTCAAACGCCTGCGTGATTCCGGATTTCCGAAACTCTGGACGCCACGCAATGAGAATTTTTTCGCTGTGCCTGAATTGCCACTGCTGGGTAGCGGGAAGCTGGACCTGAAACAAGTGCAGGAAATTGCCGAAAGGTTGGCAAAGGGGACGACCTGAATATCTCTGATTACGATTGCGCCTTACAACTCGTCTCGCGTCTTCGCGAAGCGCTGCCTTCCAGGCTGTGGAACGATCCTCCCGTAAAAGGTATACTCCTACCTGGCGGCCTGTCCGAGCCCCTCGCAACTGCTTGTCGATATTCGTTTGAATCGCCCGGGGTCCGGGCGGGTAAAATCAAGTTCTGCGAATATCCAAACTGAATGTTTTTTTCACGCGCCATCACGCGACTCTGCCTGTGGCTGCTCGCCCACTCGATTTATCGTTTGGAAGTACAGGGCACCGATAAACTTCCGAAGGCCGGACCGGCGCTGTTGGTGTGCAATTATATTGCTTTCATCGATCCACTTCTGTTGGGCGCGAGTCTGCGCCGCTCAGTCTGTTTCCTGATGCCCCGTCGCTTCTATGAAGCTCCCGGAGTCCATTGGCTGGCCAAGCGCATGGGCGCGATTCCGATTTCAGCATCGGATTCCGCCGCTGTTCAGGAACAAGCGTTGCGAGCTGCGCAGGACCGCCTGGGCGCGGGCGACTTGGTGTGCCTTTTCGCGGAATGCGCTCTCATGCGTACGGGGGACTTGCCGCGCTTCGCGCCCTGTCTGGAAGCACTCAGGCGCGGGCTCGATGTGCCAGTGGTGCCTGTGCAAATCGATCGAGAGTGGGGAAGCTTCTATGGCGTCCGCAATGGGCAATTCGTTTTCAAATGGCCGCGCCGGATTCCCTTTCGAGTGGCCATCAACATCGGCACACCGCTTCCGGCACATTCCGGGGCTTTTGAGATCCGTCAGGCGCTGATGATGCGGGCTGCGGAAAGCGCTGCGCATCGCGACGCAGTGCAGCGGCCGCTGGGAGCGGCATTGCTCGATTCCGCTCGCCGCAACTGGGGGCGCCTTGCCATGGCGGATTCGAGCGGGCGTGAGCTCACCTTTGGGAAAACGCTGATCGGCGCGCTCCTCTTCCGGCGTCTGGTGCTGAAGCGATGTCCTGGCGCAAAAATGATCGGCGTGCTTTTGCCACCCTCAGTTCCCACGGCGGTTTTGAACCTCGGGATTACCCTCGCCGGTCGAGTACCCGTAAACCTGAATTACACAGCGCCCCTCCAAGCCATGAACTCCGCGATTGAGCGCTGTGGAATCAAGACCATTTTTACGTCGGAAAAGCTGCTTGAACGATTTGACATGCCCAAACGGCCGGAAATGGTGATGTTGGAGGACGTGGCAAAGACCATTTCCGCAATCGACAAGGTTGTGTGGGCGGCAATTGCCCGCCTGACGCCCGTCTCCCTGCTGCGGCGAGCATTGATTCCGCGGGAGGTCACACTGGACTCTCTCGCCACGGTAATTTTTTCCAGCGGGTCAACCGGGATGGCCAAGGGAGTGATGTTGACTCATCGCAACATCGTTTCCAACGTGCAAGCGATGGTGCAGGCCATCGACGTTGACCGTTACGACTGCCTGCTGGGGGTCTTGCCTTTTTTTCATGCGTTCGGCTTCACGGTGGGACTATGGCTGCCTGCCTGCGCGGGCTTTCGCGTGGTGTTTCATACGAATCCGCTTGAGTCGCGCACGATCGGCGAACTCTGCCGAAAGTACGGCGTAACGCTGATGATCGGCACTCCCACCTTTATGCTGGAGTATGTCCGGCGATTGGGACCGCAGGATTTGGCCTCCGTCCGCGTGCCCATTGCGGGAGCGGAGAAGATGCGGCCCGAACTCGCCGACGCCTTTTGGGAAAAATTCCATCTTGACCTCGTGCAGGGTTACGGCTGCACGGAAACCTCGCCGGTCGTTTCCGTGGAAACCGCCGGACGCAGGACTCAAAGTCAGATGGGGAGCTTTGAGTGTGGCACGGTGGGGCGCCCCATGCCCGGCGTCGCGGTGCGCATTGTGCACCAGGAATCGTTCGAGGCATTGGGGCCGGGGCAGGAAGGCATGCTGCTGGTGAAAGGGCCGGGCGTCATGGCAGGCTATCTCAGCGAGCCGGAACGGACGAGGCAGGTCATTTGGGAAGACGGCTGGTACGTTACCGGCGACATCGCCAAGGTTGATGAAGACGGATTCATCACCATTACAGATCGCGTTTCGCGTTTTTCCAAAATTGCGGGCGAAATGGTTTCACACGTTTACCTGGAAGAAGTTCTTCACCGTGCGCTCGGCAATATGGAACAGCGGCTGGTGGTCACGTCGGTCCCCGACCATCAGAAGGGTGAGCGCTTCGTGGTTCTGCACCTGGAGTTGGGGCTCGATGTGGATGAATTGTTGAAGCGCGTCCGCAGTTATGGATTGCCCGCCCTGTGGATACCCCGCCGCGAGCATTTTTACCAGGTCGAATCGCTTCCACTGATGGGGAGTGGGAAATTGGATTTGAAGCAGGTGCGACAAACTGCCCAGCGCCTCGCCTCCAGCGTAACGGCGAACGAATAGGTTTCCCTAGAATTTTACTCCCGCCGTGCGCAGGTCATTTTCAAGTTGCACGGCATTCGAAAACTGAATGGTGTGCAGACCGAGGTTCCGCGCGACCTCCAGGTTGGGCGTTCGGTCGTCAATGAAAACGCACTCTTCCGCCGGCCGCTGCGAAATATCGAGCGCCATGCGGTAGATTTCCGGATGGGGCTTGGAGACTCCGAGAAAGCAGGAGCTGAAGAACGCGGAAAAATAGTCACCCAGGCTGAACTTTTCTATTCGGTAGAGATTCAGTTCGCGCGATTCGTTATTCAGGGCTGCCAGATAGACCGTGCGCGCCTGGGCGACGCGCGCCATGAGGGCGAGAGATTCGGGCATGGCCTCCGATTGGGCGAACATGAAATCCTTCACTTCTTGCTTACCAAACGGCCGCGGCCGGTAAAAAATGGTTCGGTCGAGATATTGATCGAGGCTCAGCTGCCCGGCGTCAAATGACGCTGCCACCATTTGGTGCCGCTCGTCAAAATCTTTTGCGTCCAGCTCGAAAAGTTTCGCGAGGCGCGCCCGCTGCAGGTGATCCAGCCCATTCGTGAGCAAAACTCCTCCGACATCGCTGAACACGGCCGAGATTTTCGACACCTTTTCCTCCTGCCCGGTAGCCGACCCGATCAGTTTGCTTCTTGATCGTCAACCGAGCCAACTGGGGTTGTGCGCTGTACCGTCAAAAATCGTGGAAGTCTTGAAGGGCTCAAACTGGCCGTCACTCCCCACCTGTGCGGTGCGCGCGTAGAGCGCGTCGAGTTCGGCCTTGCTCAAGGGGCGGAAGGTTCGTGCGGCCTGCAATCCCTGCTCAAGCCGCTCGATTGAGTCGCAACCGTTGATCACCACCGAAGTCGGCAGGTTCATGGCGTAATGCAGGCATTCCGTGGGCGTCACCACACCGCTTTTCAGAACATATCCATCGCCCATCGATTTCATGCCCAGCACGCCGATGCCGTGCTTCACCAGCACGGGGACCACCAGATGCGCAAAGCTCTTGAAATGCATGTCCATCACGTTGAGCGGCATCTGCACGGCGTCGAAGGTGAAGCCGTGCTCGAAGGCCGTGTTGAGCATCTTCAAATGAATTTCCGGATCCTTATGCCCAGTGAAGCCGATGTATCGAATCTTCCCCGCTTTTTTCGCGGCCAGCGCTGCTTCCAGGCTGCCGCCGGGGCCAAGGATGCGCGCCGGGTCACCGGGGCGAATGACTTCGTGGAATTGCAGGAGGTCGATGGTGTCGGTTTGCAGTCGCTGAAGGGATTGATCGATCTGTTGGGCGGCAACTTCCTTCACCTGCCCGTCAATCTTCGTCATCAGAAATACTTTTTGCCGGTAGCCATCGCGAAGCGCCTTCCCCATGCGGATTTCACTCATTCCGTCGTGGTAGTCCCAGCAGTTGTCCATAAAGTTGACGCCGTTGTCGATGGCCGTGCGGATGATGCGAGTGCTTTCCTGCTCGTCGTCCTGCCCACCGATATGGTATCCACCCAGTCCCAGCAATGAAACTTTCTCGCCGCTGCGGCCGAGTGTGCGATAAGGCATCTCACCTTGCGCGGGGGTGGCCGGGAAGGCGGCCAAGGCGGCTCCGGAAATGGCCATGCCCGCGCCCGCCACGCTCCGGGTCATGTTCTCAAGAAACCTGCGACGATTCTGTTTCGAGCTCATGAACTTGCCCTCCTAAGTTCCGCGATTTGTTTGATTCGCCCACGAAAATTGTATGCTTGCGACGGACTAGCGTCAACGCAATCTGGTAGTGTGTCAGTTTGAAATTCCGGCGTAGGGGCACCCCTTGCAGGTGCCCTGCTCAACGTCGCTGGGCTCAAGGGCAGGGACAAGCCCTGCCCCCTACGAAATTCAAACTGATCCACTACGCGTAACCTCAACATGGAAGCCGGTGGATTTAAACCCATAGGGGGTTTAGCGTTTCTCTCGCAGGCTTCACGAAAAAGTTGCGCCCTAATGCCCGGCCTGCATAAGATGTGGTGCGTTTTAATTTTATTTTTCGGAGGCCTTAACGTCCCATTTTGGAAGGTGGGCCATAACCGTAATTCTCTTTTTAGGCAGCACGGCGCAAGCCGCGGAAATCGCGCGATGGGAGGCAGGAAAAAGCAGCCAGCCAAGCGGAGTGACTCTCGTTAACGCTGAGGGTAGTAAATGGACACTCGCGCAACATGGCAAGATTGAAGTCGCTTCCATTGAGCCGACGCATGATCATTATCGCTGCGCGGAATTTATTGCGAAGGTCGGCAAGGCGACACCCTTTCCTTTTTGGCTGGTGCTGGAATACGTGGACGATGGATACGGGTTGATTTCCGTTGGTCCTGCCGGCCGGCAGGGCCCGCATTACATTCCGTGGTCACATCAATGGGGTGTGGCACGGCTCAACACGGGGCGAATCCGCCGCGCAACGTTTCGAGTTGATGGTCCGCCCTCGCGTTCCGGGGGCGGAGAGGGGTCCGAAGGACCGCTTGAACTTCACATCAGCGGGCTGGAATACCTGCACGCGATTTATTTGGATGATTCCCAGCCTGAAATTGGACCCGTGCCGGATGTCAAGCCCGCAATTCAATTCGATGATGTGTTGCAGCGCGACATCAACATCGGCGCGGATTCCCCCTTGGGCCAGGAGGCGGAGGGCCTGGCCGCGGTGCGCAATATGGCCCCTCTGGTCCGCGCCCTGGGGTTTAACGGTGTTGAGAGTTACGTGCAATGGAACTACGTGGAAGGGAAGCAAGGGATTTATGACTGGAGCCACTACGATGGAATCGTAAACGAAATCCAGAAATACGGATTGAAGTGGTTTCCCTTGCTGATTGTGGGCTCCGCCTACTCCTTGCCGGAATGGTTCCACGACTCAAAGGAGAACATGCCCTTCGAGTGCCTGGAGCATCATCTTCCGTTTGACGTTCAATCAATTTTCGCGCATTACCAGGATCCCTACGTCCAGCAGTTTCTCAGTGAGTTCGCAAAGCACTATGGCGAGAGCAGTGCGCTGCTGGGCCTGCGCCTGGGCCCAAGCGGGAACTACGGCGAGGCGCAGTATCCCGCCACAGGAAATCTGGGATATCGCCGCGGAGCCGTCCACACGCACATTGGGTATTGGGCCGCGGATCCCTATGCAAGTCCTGCGTTCCAGAAATGGCTTGAGGCCAAGTATGGCAGCATCGACCGGCTCAATGACGCGTGGGAAGACCACTTCACTTCCTTCGATCAAATTCACACGTTTCTCCCAACCAGCACGCCCGTGCCTCGCAAACAACTCGATTTTGTCGATTGGTACATGGGCGCAATGAGCGATTGGTGCGGGCAATGGGCGGAATGGGCGAGGGCTGACATGCCCAATGTTTCCATCTATCAATCCTCGGGCGGGTGGGGCCCTACGCAAATCGGCACGGATTACACCGCGCAAGCCAAAACCATGGCCCACCTTCATGGTGGGATCCGTTTGACCAACGAGAGCGACAATTATGCGCTGAACTTTGCTATCACGCGCATGGCGTCGTCCGCGGCCCGATTTTACGGTGCCAAGCTAGGGTACGAACCCGGCGGCTTCGCCAGCATGCGCGGAGTGGTGGCGCGCATTTACAACACCCTGACGAATGGGGGCAGCCATCTTTTCTACTATTCCAGCAATCTTTTCGGAAATGACCAAGGCGCTGAAGCGTGGCGCCGCTTTGCTCCCTTGCTGAACCAGCGCGCCAAACCGGAAATCGATGTGGCAGCATTCTATCCTGATACTTCCATCGCACTGAACGATGAAGTGCTTCGTTACTTGTACGCTTCCGCCTACATCACACGCGTGGAAGCGATGCGGTCGATCCTGGATTTCGATTATGCCAGCGAGCAGATGATTCTGGATGGAGCACTGGATCGTTACAAGGTGCTGATCTGCATCTGGGGAGCGTACACGGAGAAGCCCGTGCTCGAGCGCATTGACGCCTGGGTGAAAGCCGGGGGGACGATCATCTGGCTTTCGCGGCCGCGCGGATTGCCCCAGACGCCCGAAGGCGATTCTTTCCTAGCGCAGGGCTGGCAACGCGGAGACGTGGGTAAGGGCCGGGCAATTTTCTTCACCGGTGATCCCGAGCCGCCCGATGAATACGTGGAGTTCGTGCGTCAGCGCCTGCTGGAACTCAGCAACCTTCGGCCGGAAATCCACCGCGCCCTGCAGATTGAAAAGCCGCGAGACGTTTACTGGAGCGTGCTCGAGGGCGGCAAGCTCGCGTTGTTGAATTTCTCCGACCACGATGCGCGGGTCCGCCTGTCAGGCGCGCAGGTGCTTGACATGCCACCTTACAGCATCAAATTGGAATCAAACTGGTGAGCGCGGTGGCGCGAGGTTCTCTGCAAAAGCGGAGGAGTTTTCGATGCCTCTGGAACTGAACCAACTGAAGAAACTCGATGAATACCGGTTCCTTGTGCCTCGGGATACAAGATCTGGGATGCTTACGGACGCGCTGATCTTTACCGATGAACGGCTGCTGAAGGACCTTCTCAAAGACCTTTCACTCGAGCAGGCGGTCAACGTGGCGATGTTGCCCGGCATTGTGGGACCGTCGCTTGCGATGCCGGACATTCACCAAGGTTACGGTTTTCCTATCGGTGGCGTGGCGGCAACGGACCCGCACCATGACGGAGTGATCTCACCCGGTGGAGTGGGGTTTGACATCAATTGCGGCGTCCGCCTGCTGGGTAGCTCGCTGAATCGCGGAGAAGTTCATGCCAAGATTCGCGAACTCGTGAATCAGTTGTTCCGCGACATCCCTTCGGGAGCGGGGCGGGGCGGAAACATCCGGATTTCCTATCCTGACCTCGACGAGTTGCTGCGGGACGGCGCGGCGTGGATGGTGAGGCACGGCTACGGCCGCGGTGAAGACCTGACGCACTGCGAAGAGAATGGCGCAATCGAGGGCGCTGACGTCGCGGCAGTGAGCGATCGGGCCAAGAAGCGGGGATTGCCGCAGGTCGGCACGCTCGGCTCCGGCAATCATTTTCTGGAGGTTCAGTACGTCGAGCAGGTCTTTGATCCGGGGCGGGCTGGGCCGCTCGGGCTTTTTGCAGGCCAGGTTGTGGTGCTCATCCATTCCGGCTCACGGGGTTTGGGACACCAGGTGTGCACGGATTATCTGCGCGAAATGGGTCCCGCGATGCAACGCCATGGGATCGACCTGCCGGATCGCCAACTGGCGTGCGTGCCCGTAAAGTCCTCGGAGGGACAAGCTTATCTCGGGGCCATGTGCGCCGCCGCCAATTTTGCCTGGGCCAACCGCCAGGGAATCACGCATTTCACGCGCCAGGCCTTCAAGTGGATCTTCGGCGAGCAGGATGAGCTGCGCGTCATCTACGACGTGTGTCATAACATTGCCAAGCTTGAGCACCATCAGGTGGAAGGCCGCGAGCGCGA
This sequence comes from Terriglobia bacterium, assembly GCA_030036915.1. Lineage (GTDB taxonomy): Bacteria > Acidobacteriota > Terriglobia > UBA7540 > UBA7540 > Bog-366. Next base: position 925 of record JASHSC010000203.1, on the reverse strand, counting down.
GGTGATGGTTCACCGCAAGGGGGCCACGCGCGCATTTCCTCCGGGCCATCCTGACATCCCTGAGGTCTATCGCCATGTGGGCCAGCCCGTGTTGATTCCCGGTTCGATGGGGACAGCTTCATATGTTCTCGTGGGCGCTGAGGGTGCAATGCGGGAAAGCTTCGGAACCACCTGCCACGGCGCGGGCCGCGTGATGAGCCGCACGGCGGCCAAGAAATCGCATTTCGCCCAGGGTGCGAAGCAGCGCCTGGAGGATCTTGGTATCATCGTGCGCGCTGAGACGCACGATGGGATTACGGAGGAAATTCCCGAGGCTTACAAGGATGTGGATGCCGTCATCGACGTGGTCCACAACGCAGGCCTGGCGCGGCGTGTGGCGCGTCTGAAACCGATGGGTGTGATTAAAGGGTGAGGCATTCGACGACCCGGCGCATGGATCGATCCTGCGCCGGACCCAGCGTCGGTTTACACCTGTTGCGCCAGATAATTCTGAATCCCGATGCTCTCGATCAGGCTGAGCTGTTCCTCCAGAAAATCAACATGCTCTTCTTCATCCGCCAGGATTACCTGAAGGATATCGGCCGATGCGTTGTCGCCGGCTTTGCGACAGGTGGTGATTGAGGAGTTGTATTCGACCACGGCATTCTTCTCGAGCGTCAGGTCGTTTTGAAATTGCGATTTTACATCTTTCCCCACGGCCAGCTTGGGCATGTCATTGAGATTGGGCATGCCTTCGAGGAAAAGAATGCGCTCAATGAGTTTTTCCGCGTGCTTCATTTCATTGATGGCTTCTTTCTTGGTGTGCTCGCTGAGTTTTTTGTAACCCCACGTCTCGCACATTTCCGCGTGAATGAAATACTGGCTGATGGCCCCCAGCTCTTCCTTCAGCATTTTGGCGAGGACGTCGATTACTTCCGCTTTTCCT
>JASHSC010000202.1 GCA_030036915.1 Terriglobia bacterium | reverse complement strand
ATCGCAATTCCTGTGACATTTTTCCAGGGCGGGAAGTTCAGCGTGGGTTACGAGTTGGGGCTGGAATTCGGTGTGAACAAAGTCATGCGCCCGGACAAGCCTGCCGATGCGGAGGACCTGCAACGGATCGTAATGCAATCCAAAAAGGACCACCTGTTTCGAGTAAGCGCCGGGAACCCGTCTTCATTTCCGCGCGTAGTCCTGACGGAAGGGAATCCCTAGAATCCTCCCATTAAGTGCCCACAAGCAGATGAACGTCCCTCGGTCCTTCTTGCTTTTCCGACAAGGGCAAGGAACGCGCTATGGCGTACTTACGGCCGGCGTACCCTTTTCCAGCGAGGGCAGCAGATAATCTGTCACCAAACGATCATACCGAGCCTGAACGTCGGGAGTTACGTTCACCGGTGTCAAGGCGCCTCCATCGGGAGCGAGCTGAAAATAGACGTCACCCGGTTTGCCGAATGGTCCCGGGTCAGTCTTGGTAAACTTCTCGGAATCCGTCTCGGCGAAATCATAGATTTGCTTGGGATTGTACGTCTTCAATTGCGCGGGAGAGAGTTGACCCACCGACCGCACGTAAATAAGAAGCTTTCCAAAAGCCCGGTCTTTCCTATACACGATGCGGAGAACGTTTTGTTGTTTTTGGCCGGGATTCTTGGGATCGTCAACGACCCCTGCCAGGACGCAGTAATCGGCCAGATTTCCGTTGTACTTGGAATCCAGGACGTTGTAGAGGCGAACGGTGGGGTCGTTGGGTCCGACTTGCGGGTTTTTTTCCTTTGCGACCACACGCGCCGCGTCCGCGCCGCCCAGCACGAGGATTGTCAAGAGGGCGCCAGAAATCATTGAGAACATCCGCGTAATATTTCTCATCGTTTCCCCCTTCACCTATGATTCATGATGTGCGATTAGTAATTGCCGGAGTCAACCATATGCTCCTTGCGGAGGAGATATTATCGCCGTGAAAGGCAGAAGACAATACCCGGATGAGAAAGTTCGCCCGCGCCGAAAGTTTCATTGGGGGGCTACGGGCTTGGAAGAGCGGAGAAAGTTTCTGAGCGCCTCCTGCAAAATGGGTCCATGCGGATATGCGTGCCCAAGGTGCTGTCGAAAACCTTCGGCGTAGGAAAATCCGCATTCGGTTCCGCAAGCTGCCGACCACGCCGTCATCCTTTCCAAATACTCATCAATTCCGTGATGCGAACGCAGCCATTCGCGCTGCGAGACGTGGCGCGAGAGCATCTCGCGCTTTCGAGCGAGCGTTTTGCTGATATCGACGTAAAACTGCGGCTGGATTCTGAGTCCCATCGGGTCTTTCCCTTCGATGGCGTCGGCGTAATAAAGCGCCGGGATGGCACGGCCGGGCCGGGCGGGTGAATCCTGGCGGGTTTCATAATTGGGAACAGCGTGCGCGAATGTCGCTCCGCGCACCAAGCGGGAGGCTTCCTCGTGATCCAGCATGTAATCCGCGGGGGAGTGCGCGATCACCACATCAGGATCAAAGCGGCGCATCACCTCCACCACGCGGCGAAGGTTTTCTGCACTGTAGATCACTTCTACGTCCATCAGGCCAGCGCACGCATACCACGCGCCGAGATAATCCGCGGCAGACTGGGCCTCAGCGCGGCGAACACGCGCAATCTCTTCGCACCCCATCGTGGCGGAGCCGCAATCGCCCGCCGTCATGGTGGCGATTCCCAGCTCCCATCCCAGGTCTTTGAGGTGGAATAGCGTCCCTGCGGCGAGCATCTCGACGTCGTCGGGATGGGCCATGATGGCGAGCAGGCGTTGCGGATTCGATTTTGATGACATCAGTTGACCTCGGGAACCAAAGGCCCGGCGAGCTCCTTTGTGAAGTAGAGGACGCCCGGCCGGGTCGGCATCCAAGTGGAGGGGATGTGGCGGCTCACGGTGTGGCGAAGCGTCACCCAGAGCGAGAGCCCTTGCCACTGCATGCCGCGGCCGAGTTCACCGTCCGCGCCGCCAATGGCGTAATCAGCGTTGGTAAAAAATGCGGGGCCGATGGTGTTTGCGAACGCGGGGACCAGCGTGGTGCGACTCTTGAAACTGGTGATGGCGTTCTGCTCGATCGTCAGGGGATGAAGGCGGGCGCCCAGGCGATGCGTCTGCTTCCGCCACTCTTCGTCGCTCGAAAATTCCATTCCAAAATGCGGCTCCCAAAAAGCAATGTGGCAGGCGCGTCCAATGCCATAAACCACCACCAGCTTAGCTCCATCCTTGCGGAGCCCGCCGATGCGATCTGGATACTCGGGCAGCAGGCGCCGAGTGGCAAAAAATCGCTGCTTCAAAGGAACGGTAAGGCCTTCGAGTGGCCCGTAGAATGCGGTCTCCATGGCGTGCTGAAACGCCCCGGGGTGATCGCCCGGAAGCGTGTTTCCCTCGGCGTCGCTCCATTCATCCATGTTGAATCCCCAAACGTGATCGCAAGAAATATTCCAGTCGCGAAGGAAGTAAACCGTCCAGCGATACATTCCCATCGGCCCCACAGGAAGAATCAGAGCGAGGCTGCGGCCGGCTTCGCGCGCCCGGCGAATTTCCATGGCCAGCTCGTGGCCGAACATGACGTCGAAATCCGCCACGCTCGCCGCCATGCGAATCGAGTAATCCTGGTGCCACTTTGGCTGGCGCTCGAAAATGGCCTTCGCGTCGTCGGCTACGCAGGCGTCCCACTTCGCAAGGTCCCATCCTGCGGGAAAAAAGGATTCCAGCATCGAGCCCCTTAGCGTCGTTAGAAGATTCATTCATTTCCTCCAGTGCCAGCAGATGATAGCAGACTGGAATTGTCCGATGGTTTTAAAAGAAGGGTTTACCTTTACTAATGCGGGGTTGACTGTCTGACGAGGGATGCGCGCGAGGCCGCGTATCCAGCGGCGCCTACACGGGGACCAACCCCGACTGCGCCCGGCAGTGTGTTGCCAAAGGCGCAAAGATTGTCATGATCGTCCCGGACGAAAAACGCCTCTTGATCGTTTAAAATCAGGAGGTGGCCAAATCAAACATCGGGAATTTTGTGGAGGTGATGGGCAGCGTCAATGGTCAGGCTGCGACGGTCCACATTGACTCGCTGAAATTGCTCAGTGTCGGAAGGGCAATTTGCGGAATTCCGCCCGCAAAGAAGGCCGCGAACTGAAAGCTCCTGTTCAGAGGTGAAGGCTAAGCCGTGGCGACTGGCCAGGCTTCAGTGTCCGATTGAGGCTGAATCCTCGGTACCTGATGACCCCTTCCCGTTGCCAGAATTGTTTTGAACCAGCGGTGCTTCCAACGGATTATCGCTCTTTAACAGTCGAGTCTTTACTTCTACTTTTTGGTGCGGCACAGCGTTAATGTCCGATTCGAAGGTCCGGTATCCCGGCAGCGCGATCTTGATTTTGTGCATTCCCGGGGCAATCAGCATCCCTTTCCCAAGGCCTTCGAATTCGGCCACATGTCCCACAAATTCTCCATCAACAAACACCGCGGCCCGCGGCGGGTCAACTTCGATCTTCAGCGTAGAAGTGACCGAAGGATATTGTCCGCTGAGGTTTCTTTGCATTGAGACCACGACCATGGCCGTCTTTCCGGGCTGAATGAAAACTTGTTGCGTAAAATCCTTGTAGCCGTTCTGCCGCACCGTAACATTGTGGACTCCCGGCAGGAGCAGTACGCTTTTTGATCCATTGAGCTCCCTCACGTATCCTACATATTGGTCATCGATCCAGACACCCGAGGTCTTTTCGATGCGCGAATCTGCTTTGAATTCGACCTTGCCCATCACGATGTCCTTGGCGCCCAGCACAGCAGGAACCGCAGCAACAAACACCAGGACCAGGTACCAAACCAGCATTTTCCTCTTCCCCAGGTTCTTGTTCATGGTCGTCACCTCAAAGATGGATGATCTAAATCTCCGGCTCTTACTCAAAACTTGCCCCTCCGGCACGGCCATTGCACAGGGTGAGCCGTATAGCGATTGCTGGAGCGATGCGGATTGAAAACCCAAGCCTCCGGAAACAGTCTTCACTTAGCAAACGAGCAGCATGACTGCCAAACTTCATAACCTCTTGCATTAGTTACATTTGGTTAAATTGCACGGGTCCCAAAGGAGGGAAAATCTTTCGGGCGTGAGTAAAAATTTCGCAGAAGTTGCGTAGAGCACTCGGTGAATTTCTGGCCCTTTTGACCACTTGGCGTGGCTCAGCCCGGAAGTTGTTTCGGGGAGGCAAAATTGTCGGCGGGAGTAATCTCACTGAGTTTCCCGAGGTCCAGGACCATTTCGCCCCGATCGTCGGGCTCGAAGGCGGGAGCAAAGCGAGCCCCCCACACGATCTCCTCGAATCGATAGGAATGGCGAACGTGCACGGTCTGAAAAAAAGTGTCGTCAAAGCCCTTAATCAGAATCAGGAACTCGGCTTGCTGCTGGGCCAAGTCTTCGCGCGTCTTGCCCCAGAGCGGGCTGGTCTCGTCGATGGGATGAACCACGGTCCACGTGAGCGGGAGGAACTGAACCTGTTGGCGCTCGAGCGTCAGGTACTTATACCTGCGCAGCATGCCTTGCTCCGAAGTCTCCACGGTGCTCAGCATCATGCGCGCTTCCACTTCCATCAAATTGTTGCTGCGCCGGTTGGCCAGACGAAATTGCAGGCTGGTTGCGGATTGGTAGGGCGCAACCACCATCTGACCGCTGAAGGCCAGGCGAGCCGCGGGCCGCGAGAATCTGCCAAACAGCAAGCCGGTGCCGATGGCCAGTGCCATCAATCCCAACAAGGCCTGTAACGAAGCTACCAAGCTGGTGAGAAACCCATCGGGAGAAATCCGCCCGTAACCCACCGTGGTAAATGTCTGCGCGCTGAAGAAAAATGCGCTCATGAAGCGGTCGAGAGCCGTGCCGGTATCCGCTCCCTGGAGGTATTGAATCCCGATCTTCAGGTAGATGATCGCAAAAATCAGGTTGGCGACGGCGAATCCACCAAAAATCAACAGCCAGAATTGCCACCATTTGGCGTTGATCATGAACAGATAAGGATGCACGTCGCGCCACGACGTGCCGCGCCGACGAACGTTGAATTGCCCCCTCGAGTTGATGATTCGGCTTAGCCCGCCGCGATATGTGGTTGTGAAACCGGGGTCAAAGGAAGGTTTTTCCACTCTTTAGATTCCCCGCTGCATGTCATTTGTTCTTCAGAAAAGTGCCCTCTTCAAGTTCCTCGAAGGCCTGACGGAGTTGCTCCTGGGTATTCATCACAATGGGACCATACCAGGCCACAGGTTCTTCCAGCGGCTTTCCGGAAACCAGGAGGAATCGGATTCCGTCCTCGCCCGCCTGCACCATCACCTCATCACCACGATCAAACAAAATCAGCGAGCGGTTGTCCGCCTCGGTGGGCGGATGCGTGTCCGCCCAGCCCACGGCCTCCGTTGGCACCGCAAGGGGTCCCGACGCGTTGCAGAACTTCCCGTTGCCGCCGAAGACATAGGCAAAAGCATGGCGCGAGGTTTCAACCGGCAACGTCTTCATCTTCCCGGGCGGCACCGACACATCGAGGTAAATCGGTTCAGCGGCAACACCGTCCACCGGGCCGCTCTTGCCCCAGAATTTGCCGCACACAATGCGCACGCTCGTGCCGTCATCATCCTTTACTTCAGGAATGTCCGGCGCCTTTACTTCCTGATAGCGCGGCGACGTCATCTTGAGCGAGGAAGGCAGGTTCCCCCACAACTGAAACCCGTGCATCCGGCCTGCAACGTCGCCCTTGGGCATTTCCTGGTGGATGATGCCGCTGCCCGCCGTCATCCATTGCACATCGCCGGCGCCAATGGCTCCCCGGTTTCCGATGCTGTCTCCGTGCTCCACCGTTCCGGCCAGCACATAAGTAATTGTCTCGATGCCCCGATGCGGATGCCAGGGGAATCCCGCAAGGTAATCCTGTGGAACGTCATTGCGAAAATCATCGAGAAGAAGAAATGGATCGAAATCCGAAGTGTTACCAAATCCGAACGCGCGCCGCAGATGCACTCCCGCACCTTCCAGCGTCGGCTTGGAGCGGCTCAATCGTTTGATGGGTCGAAGGGACATGTTGACCTCCTGCACCGAAGTCTACCTGCAATGACGGTAGGATGCTATTGCTAAGAGCCCTTTTGAATCGCGCTTAACGATATCCCCCGGCGATCAGCAGCGTTTCGCCGGTAATCCAGGAAGAATCCGAAGAGGCGAAGAAAACTGCGGCAGGAGCAATGTCCTCCGGCCGGCCAAGCCGGCCCAAGGGAGTACTCGCCTGCACCTGCTTGCTTAATTCGTTCCCTCCGAAGCCCGCCGCGTACCACCCTTCCGTCTGCACCATGCCGGGATTAATGGCGTTCACGCGAATCTTCCTGGGGCCGAGCTCCTTCGACAGCGATTTCGTCACCGCATCCACTGCCGCTTTGGTTGCACTGTAAACCGACGAGTTGGCCGGGGCGAGTGTGCTGACAATCGAGCTGATGTTCACGATGCTGCCGCCCTCGGGACCAAAATGTCTTGCCGCCTCCTGGGAAGTCAGAAGCAGGCCGAGAACGTTCAAGTCAAACATCTTGTCAAAGTGCCCTTCGGTCACACCGGCCAGCGGAGCGAACTCATAAATTCCCGCATTGTTGACGAGAATGTCGAGCCGGCCAAAGGCTTTCTTCGTTTCCGCAAAGAGCTTCTCGATCTCCGCCTGCTTTGAAACATCACCTTGCACTGCAATAGCCTTTCCGCCTTTCCCGCTGATCTCCGCCACCACGCGCTCAGCGCCTTCTTTGCTGCTCGAATAATTCACAACCACCGCCGCGCCTTCCGCCGCCAGGTGCTTGGCGATAGATGCCCCGATCCCCTTGGACGCACCAGTTACGACGGCGACCTTGCCTGTCAGTTTCTGTGACATGATAATCTCTCCTCCTCCGGCACATTCGTACCGTACAATCAAAGATGTCGCATGAGGACCAAAAGTTTCAAATGACACAGATCAAAGCGATTCTCTTCGGCGCCTCAGGTATGATCGGGCAAGGAGTTCTGCGTGAATGCCTGCTTGACCCTGAGGTTGCGAGCGTCCTCTGCGTCGCGCGCAGCAGCACGGCGCAGCACGACCCGAAACTCCGCGAGGTCGTTCACAAAGACTTTCTTGATTTCTCGCCCATTGAAAAGGAACTGGGTGGATTTGATGCGTGCATTTTTTGCCTGGGCGTCTCTTCCGTAGGGATGTCCGAAGAAGATTATCGACGCATCACCTACGGGATCACTCTGGCTGCGGCCGAGACGCTGGCGAAGCTCAACCCGCAGATGACTTTCATTTACATCTCGGGTGCGGGCACAGACAGCACCGAACAGGGGCGCACCATGTGGGCGCGTGTCAAAGGACAAACTGAAAATGCCCTGCTGCGATTGCCCTTCAAGGCAGCGTACATGTTTCGCCCCGCCTTGATTATTCCTTTGCACGGAATTAAGTCAAAAACCTTCGCCTACCGTATTTCATATGCTGTCCTGCGGCCACTACTTCCCTTGATGAAGATCCTTTTTCCCCGGTACGTCACCACCACAGAGCAACTGGGCCGAGCCATGCTCATCGCTGCCAAGCGGGGCGCGCCCAAACGTGTGCTGGAAGTTCCGGACATTAACAGTCTCTGAGCACGGACGCACCTTTAATCTCCGGAAGTGAGGGCCTTCAAGTAGCGGTAGTAAAAATCCACTCCCTGGTAAAACGATTCCACCCGCAAGCGCTCATCGCGGCCGTGGGCACGAACATCGTCCATATCGATGGCTACGCCGGAAATTCCAAAGGTGGGCATTCCGGCCGCGTTGGTGTAGACCCCGTCGGAGGCACCGGTGGCCATGGTGGGCACAACCGGCGTTCCCGGCCACATTTCGCCGGCGACTTTCTCAAGAGCGCTCATCACGTCCGGCCGCAGCTTGACGGGGGGTAGTGCCTCTGAGTTGGGGGCGCTATCGAGCACTTGCCCCTTGTCATCAACATAATGGACCTCTACCTTGGGGTCGGCAAAGATGCGAATCAGATCCTGGCGAATTTCCTCGCGGGTGTGCCCGGGCAGAATGCGGCAGTTCACGATGGCTCGGGCCGTTTGTGGCAGAGCGTTATTGGCGTGTCCTGCGTCGAGCCGGGTTGCCACGCAGGTGGTTCGCAGCGTGGCGTTTTGGAGCGGGTCCTGAGAAAGGCGCGCCACCGCGGCACGATCCGGCGGGGATTTCACTACGGCGCGCATGTCCGCCGCCATCTGACCGGATTCGACGGAAGCCATGCGTTCAAAATAAGCGCGCGTTACGTCGTTGAGCTCAACTGGGAATTTATAATCTTCCAGGCGAACCAGCGCGCCGGCGAGATGGTAAATCGCATTGTCCGGCACCGGCAGGGAGCTGTGCCCGCCGGGGTTCATGATCGTAAGCTGATAGTCCGCGTAAAGCTTCTCGCTGGCATCCATGGACACGATGACGGGCTTTCCGTCTTCGCTGTCCACTCCGCCGCCGTCGGAATTCAACACGAACTCCGCGTCAATCAGGTTGCGTTGGTCGTGAACCAACCAGTCCACGCCATTGAACTTTCCCCCTTCTTCGTCCGCCGTCAGCGCCAGAATCAGGTCACGGTCGGGCGTATAGCCCTCGCGCTTCAAGCGGATGAATTCCGTTATCCAGATGGCATCATCGCTCTTCATGTCCTGAGTGCCGCGGCCATAAAAGTATCCGTCCTTCTCGATGAACTGAAAGGGGTCGGTGGTCCAGTCGGAGCGGCGCGCTTCCACCACGTCGAGATGCCCGATCAGAAGCACAGGCGGATGCGCACCCGTCCCGTGCAGACGCGCCACCAGGTTGTCCTTGCGGGGATTGGGGCCAATTACCACTACGTCGCTTGCCGGAAAGCCTGCGTCAACCAACCGCTTTGCCATCGCTTCTGCGGCCACAGTGGTGCTGCCGACGGAATCCGTGGTGTTGATTTCAACCAATTGCTTGAAAATATCGCGAGCAAGCTGACGCGTGGCGTCGTCAACCTGGGCTCGCAAAGCCGGCGCGGCAGATGCCACGGTCGCGGCCAACAGGAACAACGTCTTGAAAAGGTGTCGATGCATCGCGGCATTATATCAAACCCCGCGTGACACATTGTGGGCTGCTGCGTCTCAATGAGTGTATAGTTTCAAATATTTGCGGCGACCGCGGAATTTCATGAGGTGATGGAGGGCGGAATGAAATCCTGTTTCCTGGTCAGTTGTATTTTTTTCGCGCTCGGCTGCGCCAACGTCTTGGGGCAAAGTGACGATTTGCCTCGTCATGGAGTGATTGGTTTGGCGGTAGGGGCAGCAAAGACCGGCGAACCGGAAGATGCAAAGACGAATCCGATTACTGTAAAGACGGTCGTGCCGGGCGGCGCGGGCGAAGCAGCGGGGATTCAGGTGGGAGACATCCTGCAGGAGGTCGATGGCGTGCCTGTGCCGACCTCCAGCGATTTCGTGCGGATCATCGGCAGCCGCCTGGGTGGCGACCAAGTTTCAATCAAATTGGTCCGCGAAGGCACCGAGACCACCAAAACCGCTACGCTGTGGCCTCGTCCGTTCGAAACCAGTCCGGACGCTGAAGTTCTGTACCGCTCTGTGAACGTTGACGGCGCAAAGCGAAGGGTCATCATTACCCGCCCGAAATCTTCCGGACGGTTTCCGGCCGTTCTGCTTATTGCCGGTCTCGGTTGCTACTCCGTGGACGGCGAACTGGTGCGAAAAGATGGATACGGTCCCATTCTCTCCGCTTTGGCAAAGAAAAATTTTGTGACCATGCGCGTCGAAAAGCCGGGCGAAGGCGACAGCGAGGGCCCGCCTTGCACGGACGTTAAAGCTACTGCCGATTTGGAGGTGGCAGGATATGTTGCCGGGCTGCGTGCTTTGAAGAATTACGATTTTGTCGACCCCGGCAAAATCTATATTTTCGCTCACAGCCTGGGCCCGCTGCTCGGCGCGCTGGTCTTGCCCCAGGAATCCGTGCGCGGCTTCATCGCCGCGGAGACGATTGGACGGAGTTGGTTTGAATATGGGCTTGAGAACGTGCGCCGCCAGGCCGCCCTCCTGGGTGAACCTTTCGACCAGGTCGACGCGGACACGCGGGCTCACGAATTGTGCGCCCACCGTTTCTACGTTGATCGTGAGACAGCGGACGCTGTTGCCCAACTCGGCCCGGAATGCGCTGAGATGATTCGCAGTTACGCCGGTGTGCCCTATACTTACATGCAGCAAATCGGCGATATCGGCCTGGGCAGGCAGTGGAAGCAAGTGGACGTGCCGGTCTTGGTGATCTATGGAACCTCCGACCCGGTGACCAGCGCCGGTGAAGGCCGCTACCTGGCCGAAATTATTAACGGCTTTCATCCTGGACGCGCAACCTACGTTGAAATCGCGGGCATGGGCCATGACTTTAATCGCTACGCATCCCAGGAGGAATACATGAACCGCGCGCGCACTTCCAACCCGCATCCTTACGATGACGAGTTGGTGGCGGTGGTGGTTAATTGGCTCGAACAGCAATTGGGCTCCTAATTGGACGACTAACGCAGCAACCGAAAATTGACACGCAATGGGGATTCGACCCAGTATAGTGGCCGGGGGATTTTCGGCTTTTCTCCAGGCGCCGGATCATGCCGCGAAAAGAATCCCTTTGTGAGTCATTCCGATGAAGAGATTGGGAATCCTCCTTTCCGGCCGCGGCTCGAACTTTGAAGCCATTGCGCTCAATGTGCGCGAGGGCCGAATTCCTGCGGAAATCGCCGTGGTGATCAGCAACAGGCCTGAGGCATTGGGGCTGGCCCGCGCGAAGGAGATGAAGCTCCAAACCCGCTGCATCCCCTCGAAAGGCAAGGAGCGCGAAATGTTTGATCGCGAAGTAGTGGCCGTGCTCAAGGAGTTTCGCGTTGATTTGGTCTGTCTGGCGGGGTTTATGCGCATTTTGAGTCCAGCTTTCGTGCGCGAGTTTCCGCGCCGGATTCTGAATGTGCATCCAGCACTGCTTCCTGCGTTCCCGGGTGAGAATGCGCAACGGCAGGCCCTCGATTACGGCGTGAAATTTGCGGGTTGCACCGTGCACCTGGTGGATGAAGGCGTGGACACCGGACCCATCGTATGCCAGGCGGTTGTGCCCATCGAGGACAACGATACGGAACAGACTCTTGCGGTGCGAATTCTGAAAGAGGAACACAGGATTTATTCGCAGGCCATCTGCCTCCTGCTTGAAGACAAGCTCCAGTTCGACGGCCGGCGAGTCTTGCGCAAGTAACTCTCAACCATTTAATCTGGCCAAAGACCATTCTTATGACTCTTGACGAACAACTGGC
>JASHSC010000201.1 GCA_030036915.1 Terriglobia bacterium | reverse complement strand
CATCAAACTGGACCGAAGAGCAGAGAAAAGAGCCGCCGACAACCTTTGAGGTGAATTTTGAGGACAGCAAGCCGCACAAACTGGAAGTTGAGTACCTCCACTTCTCTTCCCTCTCCACCGGCCCGGCCGTACTTGAGTGGAAGGCGCCCGTGGAGGTCCTGCGCGATGAAGCCGTGAAAGCCGCCCAACAAGCCGACGCCGTGGTGGCGTTCGTCGGTCTCTCGCCCAATCTTGAGGGCGAAGAAATGCCCATCCATGTGCCGGGCTTCAGCGGCGGCGACCGCACGGACATTGGGCTCCCCGCGCCGCAAAAGCAATTGCTGGAAGCACTGGCAGCAACCGGCAAGCCGCTGGTGGTGGTCTTATTGAGCGGAAGCGCGCTGGCGGTGGACTGGGCGCAGGAACATGCGGCAGCAGTGTTGGAAGCGTGGTATCCGGGTGAAGAGGGCGGCACGGCCATTGCTCAAACGCTGGCTGGAATGAATAATCCCAGCGGCCGCCTGCCCGTCACGTTTTACGCCTCGCTCGATCAGTTGCCGTCTTTTGAAGATTACTCCATGCAGAATCGCACGTACCGGTATTTTCAGGGCAAGCCCCTGTACGGATTCGGCTACGGGCTGAGTTACTCGACGTTTGAATATAGTGGCATAAAGCTTTCGCCTGCACAGCTTGAAGCCGGAAACTCGCTAAAAGTTGTGGCGAACATTCGCAACACTTCCAAGGTCGCAGGTGATGAAGTGGCGGAGCTTTACCTGGGGTTCCCGCGAATTGCCGGCGCCCCGATTCGTGCCCTGCGAGGCTTTGCGCGCGTGCACCTCGATCCCGGCCAAGTGCGGCCCGTGACCTTCACACTCAACCCCCGTGACCTGAGCATGGTGAATGAGCAGGGCGAGCACGTGATTGCGCCGGGCGATTATGCAGTGATTCTGGGTGGCAGCCAGCCGGGAGAGGCGGGAAGTGGCATTTCCGCAAAATTGACGATTACGGGCGAGGTGAAATTACCACGATGAAGCCATCCGCAGTTCGCGTCAGGCCCTCTCATTATCTAATGAAGCCGATTTCGTGGACGTTCGCAATCCTGACTCTGATTTATGGAGGCATGTGTATGTCTGGGACTGTTGCCCGTCCCGAGTCGCCGCCGACCAGTTATATCAGCAGCCGCCGCATGACTTCGAAACATTCGAATGAGGATTTCGTCCCGGACGGAAAGTTTGATAATCCTGCCTGGCGACGGACGAAATGGGTGAAATTTGACCGCGACGCCTTCGGCTCGGCCACCCACCCGGAAGCCGCCACGCAAATCGCCTCACTCTGGACCGCCAGTTACGTCTACTTTGGATACCGGTGCAAATACACGACTCTGAATACATTCGAGGGCAAGGATCCCACGAAGGATTTCTGGACGCTTTGGGAGCGGGACGTCGTGGAGGTGTTTCTGAATCCCCAGCCCGAGCGCATGAAGCACTATTACGAATTTGAAGTCGCGCCCAACAACCTTTGGATTGACTTGGAGATCGATCTCGAAAAAAAACCTTTTAATGATGCGAACTGGAATTCGAGCTTCGAGCACGCGACGCACATTGATGCCGCAAAGCACGTGTGGACGTGCGAAATGCGCATTCCCTTAAGTGCAATGAATGGTGCCAATGCGATTAAGGCTGGGGCCGAGTGGCGGGTGAATTTTTTCCGCGCCGATGGACCCGGCGGAAATGCCCAACGGCGCTTGCTTTCGTGGAGCCCCGTGCAGAGTGACTCGCACTCGTTTCATTCCCCGTGGTCATTCGGGATAATCCGATTCGAGCGATAGGCGCAGGACCCGCTTAAATTCAGGGTTTCGAGGTTTTCGGCGTGAGATGGCGCCGAAAAACCTGGTCCCCGACAACGGCGTAAAGGTATTGATGATTCGGGCCCCCGAATGCCACGCCGGAAACCTGTCCCCCAGCCTGGTCGGCCTGCTCGGGCCGATTGATAATTGCGAACACTCTTCCTTGCGAGTCCAAAACTTGCACTCCCAGCAGCGTTGCCACGTAAAGGAAACCTTTGCTGTCCACAGCCATGCCCGCCGCGCCGCTCACCGAGGCTTCATCGGTGGTCTCCAGGCGAAAGTAGGGTTCCGCATTCCCCAGCGAGCCGTCGGAACTGACCTGAAACGACCAGACCCATTTGCCATTCGGGTCGCTGGCATACAGCAAAGACTGGTCGGGCGACAGGCAGAGCCCGTCTGCAACCATCTGATGAAATCCCCAATCCTCATTCGGCCCATACACATTGTACTTGCCCGGTCTGTAGTGGGTGATCCCGCCATTTCCCGTAAAATAAAAATCTCCCCCGCTTGCCGCCACGATGTCCTGGCAGGGAACGCCCCCCTCTACAGCCCGAGCCGTTGCTCCCTCGGGTGAAAAGCTGACGATCAAGTCATCATGGCAGGCATAAAGCCGGCCATCCGCCCCAAATCCCAGACCTTGCGCCCCACCTGCGTCCTTTACGAATGTTGCGGCCTTTCCGTCCAAGTCGATCCGATAGATTGACTTCCCAAAAGAATCCGCTACAAAGATATTCCCTTGCTGATCCGCTGCAATTCCGCGCGCATCACGCAACCTGGGGTTGCGCACCAGAAGCGAGGCCGGCGGTTTCGAGTGCGCGCCATCGCCCAGCGTCGCGACCAATTCCCAGGCAGGCGCAATATCCACCACCCCGGACCATCGATCCCCCAGATGATCAATCCTGGGCGCCGCAATCGGCTGGGGATAATCGCCCCACAGCCAGCGCAGGGCGTCGGGCAGGATCGCCCCGCCCTGGATCATGTCGTGGTCCTTGTCGCCGGTAACGAATTTGAAGTCGTAACCAGCGTAGGCGAGTGCGGACGCCATGGCTTGATTGGACAGCCACCAGTCGCCGCCGAACATATTCAGGTCGTGGTTGCCGTCCTGGAGGAAAACACGGAGTGGCTTGGGCTCGGTCTTGCGAATCAGCGCGGGATAAATGTCGCCGCCGCGCAGGTCAGCAAAGCTACCGATGAAGCTCAGCACGCGATGGAAGGCCTCGGGATGCGTCCACGCCACGGTGAAGGAGCAGATTCCGCCGGAGCTGCCGCCGGAGATGGCGCGGTCGTTGGGGTCCTTGGATAGGTTATAGCTCTTGGCAACCTCGGGAAGTATTTCGTCGAAAAGAAAACGCGCGTAGCGGTCGCCAAGACTGTCATACTCATAGCTGCGGTTGACTCGAATCGTCTTGCCCGATGAGTTTTTCAATACACCGGGGTCAATCAGGATGGCGATGGTGACCGGCATCTCGTGCTTGGCGATTAGATTGTCAAAGACGATGGGAATGCGCCAGCGGCCGTCCTCGGCAACAATCGCCTTCCCGTCCTCAAACAACATCAGGCAGGCGGGCTTGTCAGGAGTGTATTGCGCGGGAACGTAAACGTAGTAATCGCGCACCGTGCCGGGAAAAATCTTGCTCGTCCAGGTGTACTTTGTAACTTTGCCCTGCGGCACGCCGGGCTGGCGCTGGGAGTCGGACCCGAGGGGATACTCCTCGTCGGACTGCGGA
>JASHSC010000200.1 GCA_030036915.1 Terriglobia bacterium | reverse complement strand
CCACGCCAAGTTTAATTAAAATTTTCGGAGGTATCTCACCACAAGCAATCATGGCGGCAGGTAACCCTCAGACCCTAAAACTCGTTTCTGTGATTCTTAAGTTCATTGGCAGCATCCCCCTTTTAATCGGACTGTGTTTTTTCGCAGGGGCGGCTTATAGCTGCAATCGCCAATACACCATTTTGACAAAATGGCCCACCGTCGATGCCCAGGTTGCGCAAAGCGAATTGCTCAGCCACTGGACGACGTTCATACACGGCGGCCGAACGAGGGTCTATCAGGCTCATATCGCATTTCAATATACCGTCGACGGAAAACCTTGCCTTGCCTCCGTCGGGTCAGACTATTCTTCGTCCGATTGTGCGGAGATGCAACGGAAGGTGGATGCTTATGCCCCCGGGACGCGTCACGCGATCCGTTACAACCCTGACAAACCGAGCGACGCTCGCTACGATGCCGCATATTCCTTCGGTTTCTTTATGACGCCGCTGATTCTCATGGGGACAGGGCTGTCAGTTGGCGGCTTCGGTGTAATGATGTTTTTCATGTCATGGGCAATCGGGAGGAAGCGTTGCCCTTTTTGCGGCACTTCGATCAAGGCGAACCAGCAGAATTGCGGCAAGTGCGGCCAGGTTGTCCTGCAACCTGGTTCATCAGCCTATTGATTGCGACCATTGCCGATAGCGACAGGGAATGGTGCGCACGTTCAGCCTGGCGTGTCCGATAAATTCGAGTCCGATGGGTCGATTTCAATACCCTGTGGGAACGAACCAGTAGGATGCCCGGAAGGTCTTCCCCGGGGCGAGCGTTCGCAGGCTGGAAATCTTTCCTTCATGCTTTAAGTTAAAGGCATTGGTCGGGCCCGTCTGCGGTTCGATGCAGACGTAGTGCCAATTGAGCGGCCCATAGCAGACCGCGGTGGTAAATTCCCGGTCAAAGACCACCTCCAATTTTCGTGTCAAGCCTGCCACCCAGAAGCGGGCGAGTCCGTCCTTGCCGCGCGCCAGATCCGTGAATCCCGCGTCAATAAAGGTATCGCCCAGGGTCAGTTCGCCCGTGCAGCCGGGTAAATACTGTTCGGCGGGTTCTAATTCACCCGTCGGGATCAATTCCGGCGGCACCACCCAATGCTTTTGCGCAGCCACGTGGAGCTTCCACTGCTCGCGCGGGCCGTCCATGATGAAATAAGGGTGGTAACCAAAGTGGACGGGCATAGTGGAATTCCCGACATTAGTGATTTTTGTCGCACACTCCAGCTTTCCACCCTTCAGCTTGTACGTCACCTCGTGTACATGCGCGAATGGAAACTGCGCCATCAGGTCGGGGTATTTGTAAAAGTCCATCCGCGAAGTCATCAGTGCGCCGGTGGCATCGGAGGCGCTGGTTTTGACTACTTCCCAACGCTTGTCGTAGGAAAGCAGCCCGTGAATCGGAAAATTGGTGGGGGATGTGCGTAGAAAATTGCCCAGGTCACCGTTTAAGAGGTATTTCCTGCCCTCGAAAAAGTAATAGTCTTGATCGATGCGGTTGGCAAAGGGGGCCATCAGCGGGTTGCCGCTGCCCAGGCCTCGATCTTTGATGTATTGCTCAAGCGACGCGGGCGCGTGGAACACCTCGTGCCCACTAACCTTGAAGCTGTAACCCCAGTTGCCGATGTCCGGGGCGATGGCAAACTCCATTTTCTTCTTGCGGTCTGCAAGATGATAAGTTGTGTGGCCCTCTACCTTTTTTTTGGCAATTGAAAAATTCCCCATTTCATCTTCCTCTCTTTAGGCGGTATCTGCCTCAGCGACCTTTCTCGGCAAAATCTGAAAGCGGATTGAAGGGGCCCGTTTCCACGGGTTCGTAATTCCAATTCGGCAGGATGCCGTCACCCTTGACGCTGCGAATCATCAGGCGGTCCTGCTGGCTTTGCATCACGGCTTTCTTCAGGGCAGGGCCGTCCCAATCCTTCTCTGCGAGCGCCCGAAGTTGCGACTCCTCTTGGGAATACTCAGTCCGGCCCGCCGCATTCACGGTCTCATTGGGGTCCTTATCGAGGTCATAGAGTTGTGGCGCGTATCCATTGACCGTAATGTATTTGAACTGCGCGGTGCGAATCATACGCATCGGTTCAATTGTCCCTTCACCGAGGTATTCGGCGATGACGGGTTGCTGCCGGCTGCTTTCCCGCCCGCTCAGCAACGGCAGCAAACTGAAGCCGTCTACTTCCGTATCGACTTTCACGCCGGCCAGATCCGCAAACGTGGGAAACAGGTCGATGAGTGAAACCGGTGAGCTGACCCTTTTCCCTTCCGGCAGTACACCGGGTGCGCTCACAATAAGTGGAACCCGCGCGGACCACTCAAGCAACAGCCGCTTCGACCACTGGTGATGCTCGCCTAGCATTTCGCCATGGTCACTGGTAAAGAAGACGACGAGGTTCTTGTCCAACTCCAGGCGCCGGACCTCCGCTAGCAATTTCCCAATTCGATCGTCCACCCAGGAAACCATGCCCAAATAATTCCGTCGCGCCTCCTCGATTCGCTCCGGCGTCAGCTTAACGCGATTGATTCCATGGTGAATTTCGAACCACTCATAGGTCGGGCTGAGTTTGAGGATGTCACCGTAATCCCGGGGTAACGGAATCTCGACGTTCTTGTAAAGATCCAGAAACTCCTGTGTGGTAGTGAAAGGATCGTGCGGCTGGGTGAACGAGACATAGAGGAAAAACGGCTTTTGCGCTTGCGGGCGAATGGCGTAATTTCCCAGCCACGACATGGCCCGATCGAACGTCATCTGGTCGTAGCCAAGCTGCTGCGTCCACTTGGAGGGCCCCAGCATGTGCAGTTGCTCGCCCACGGAGGTCCCTTCGTTAAACACCGCTCCCAGCCGCCAATCGGGCAGCATGGAAAAATTAGCTGGATAGATATCCGGGTCGAGCCGCTCGGCAAATCCGTGCTTCTGGTCCGGTCCGACGAAGTGGCATTTGCCTGTGCCCGCCGTGCGATATCCGGCGCGATTCAAATAATGGAGGAACGTTGGAATGTGGGCGCCGAATTCCGAAGCATTGTCGTAACCCTGCACTTTGTGCGGCAATCGCCCCGATAGAAAGCCGATTCGGCTGGGCACGCAGAGCGGGCTGGCGCAATAGGCGGCCTCGAACACCGTTCCCGTTCGAGCGAGTTGGTCGAGATTGGGCGTGTGAGCGGCCTGTTGACCGTAAGGCCCCAGCATAAAGGGCGTCACCTGGTCGGCGATGATGAAGAGGATGTTCGGCGGCGGGTTCTTCGTCTCTGCTTCCGTCAAAGCTGTCTGCCCCTGCAAAAGGCTCGCTGCCAGCGCGCCCTGCACTGGAGTTTTCATGAATTCCCTTCGGTCCACGCTTTGTCCCCCTCGTTAGCCTCTTGCAACGGCGGCAAGAATTTCCTGCGGTGACGCCGTGCCGGTTCCTTTTTTCATGACCGTAATCGAAGCGACGATGTTACCGAAGCTCGCAGCCTCCACGGGATCGCCGGTAACGGCCAGCGCGAGCGCCGTGCCGGCGGCGAAACTGTCGCCCGCGCCGCAGATGTCCACGGGCTTCTCAACGGGCCGCGGCTTCGACCAACTTTCCTTTCCTTCTTCAATTACCAGCGCCCCTTTGGGGCCATGAGTCACAAACAGTGCTTTGGTTTCGAGCGCCTCGCGCAGCCGCTTGAAGTCCACGCCTCCAAACAGCGCCTTGCACGCCGCCTCCGCCTCGCTCTGGTTCGGCTTCATCATGACTTTGCGGAACAGGTGCGATCGCCGGCGCGAATCCGCCAGGAAGACCTTGTCCGGAAACTTCGACGCCCAGGAGATCAGCGCCTCGCGCACCGCCGGCGTCACCACCCCGCCTGCGGAAGTTTCCGCCTGGTCCGCTATGAGCACGGCGTCAAAATCCGCGATGGAACTTGAGAGATTGGCCAGAATCTTCAATTCCGCTTCCGAGGGCAGAGCCCGGGTGTTGATGAAGTCCGCGCGCGGCTTGTCTTCGACTCCATCCTCTAGGTTCAGGAGCTTGGTGTAGGTAAAGGTCTGCCAGTTGCGCACCGGAATCATCAGGCTCGCATCAATGCCTCGCGCGGTCAGCGCGCGGTCGAGCTCAAATCCAAATCCATCGTCGCCGCGCACGCCGAGCACTGCCACCCTGGCCGGCCCCAGCGCAGCCAGATTGTTCGCCACCGTGCCGCCGCCCCCGGGCGTTACTTCCGAGGCCACGATTCCGAGGCGTGGAATTCCGGTCTCCGCGGAAGGTTCCGCCGTGGAGGGATCGTAAGTGCACCAGCGGTCCAGGCAAATGTCGCCCACTACCAGCGCGCGCTTTCTCTTAATGCCGTTGAGAATTTCAGGAATGGTCATGATTCAAGTTCCCCCAATGTGCGCCGCAACGCAGGCATAGTCGCGCGATGATCTCCGCAAAAATAAAAACTCTCGCCGCCGTCCGCTACGGTCCTTACCAGAATCGTCTTGTGCGGGCGGAAATAATATCCCGGATCGGTCTTGGGCAATTCGTGGTGAATATCGCCCTGAATCGGCACCAGGTCGAACACCGCCGTGGCGAAATTCTCGATCACTTTGCCGTGCTGGTGCGCCACGTTGCGGACCATGGCGAGCGCCTTCAAATAAACCTCCGGCCCCATGATGGCTGACCCGAAGTTCAGCATGATGCCGCCCTCCAGTTTCTCCATGGTCTTGGTGAAAATCAGGAAGTCATGGTAGCTCGCCGCGCCCAGCGCCGCACCGTCGCAGTTGGGATGTTCGTGGATGATGTCGTAGCCAACGCCTACATGGACAGTGATAGGAATCGAGCGCTTGTAGGCTGCCGCAAAAATGCTGAGGTCCTTGTGGGAAAAAGAGCTCTCTGCAATCCTTCGGCCTACATTTTCACCCAGGCCCAGTCCCAACTCCGCGGCTTCGCGGATCAGGTCATTCAGTTCACCGGTCTCGCGCCACAGCCCGAATTCGCCACTGCGAATATATCGCGCCACGCTTTCGGTGGATGCGCCGATGCGCGCCAACTCGTAATCGTGAATGGCGTCCGCGCCGTTCATGGCGACGTGCGTCAGGTAGCCGCGCTCGATCAGATCAATCACGTACCGGCTGGCTCCTGCCTTGATGACATGCGCGCCCATCATCAGAATACGCGCCGCGCCGCGCTTGCGGGCAGCAATCACTCGCTTCGCCACTTCCTTTAACTGCGGGTGCGAATATTCCGGCGCCGGCCCATCCAGTTTCAAAACGTAATCGAGTCCCATGTCGTGCTTCCGCTCCCCCAGGGGCTTGATGAGCAATTGCGAGCGGTCGAACGTTGCATATTTGGAATTCATGATGCCTCTGAATTCAGCGGTCAGCTAATTCTTCCCAAACAATTTCTCCAACAGCTCCTCGCGTCCAAGGAAATTCGGTACGATAAAGTCCGCACCCACTCCCACCAGGCGCTGGCGCTTCCATGGGTCCACCACCTTGCATTCGGGCTCAGCCGTGGCCAGCCCCACGGCGATTCCTCCTACTTCCTTCACGTTCTTGATCTCCACAAATCCGTCGCCGAAGCCCAGCAGCTCGTCTCCCTTGCATTCCAGGCCGGAAATCATGCGCTGAATCAGGATCTCTTTCGAAAAGCTCTTGTAATCATCCTGCGCGCCGAAGACTCCGCCGTCAAAGAGCTGGCGAACGCCCAGCAATCCGGCTTCCTCCAAAGTGTAAACCTCGTCCGTGCCGCTGGCGCAATATAACTTCAGTCCGCGGTCGCGTAAGGATTCAAGAAAGGGCCGCGCGCCCGGCACCAGGTATTCATCCGGCGACACCTTACCGCCGCGCAGGTCTTGGCGGCGATATTCGATGTTGGCCATCAGCTTGTCGTGATACATCCGTTTGTAGGCGAGCGGCTCAAGGGGCTTGCCGCCACGCAGCTCCACCTGCCGGGCGAGCTCAATCATTTGGTAGATGGTCTGCTCGCCGGTCAGGCGCGCCACAAAATCCTCCACCAGGGCGCGAAGCGCCGCCTCGATCTCGCTGGTATGAAGCGCGGAGAGAATTTCCACCATCATCGGCACCATCACATCCACCCAGCCCGCACGAATCAGGGAAATGGTGCCGTCAAAATCAAACAGGGCCACGCGCGCGTTGCGGGCGGAGACATTTGGATGCAGGACTTCAACAGAATTTGACAAACGGGTTCTAGCTCCTTTGTGATTTGATAATTCCTTCTGGAAACTGATTGCTAATGGCTCGCTTCTCCGAACGACGGCGGTGCATCCTCCGGCCGCGAGCCCCAATCCATGTCAGGCGCGCTTCCCAGCGTAAATTTCAGTGTCGCGCCTCCGTTCCAATCATCATAACTGATCCATGTATGTTGATAGGGGCGACCGTTCAGGCTGAGGCTTTGAACGTAGGGCGTTGAAGGTGAAGCATTTTCGCCGACAATTTCGATAGTCTTGCCGTTGCCGAGACGAATGGTCGCCTTCGGAAACAGAGGGCTATTGATTGCAAACCCCCCAACCGCCGGAATCACCGGATAAACGCCCAGCGCCGCGAAGACGTACCACGCGGCCATGGCGCCCAGGTCATCGTTTCCGGGCTCGCCGTCGGGTTGGGGCGTAAAGAGATCGGTCTCCACGCGCCGCGCAATCGCCTGCGTGCGCCAGGGAGCGCCGGCAAAATCATATCCCCACGGAACGGAAAACACCGGCTCGTTCCCAACCCAGAAATAGGGAGCAGCCTCACCCGCATTCAATTCTGTGAAAAAGTTGTCAAGTCTGGCGATCACTTTGGCGTTGCCGCCCATCAAGTCGAACACCGCGCGCAGGTCGTAGGGAATCATCCAACTGTACTGTGCGGCGTTACCCTCGACGAAGTAATTGTATGCTGAAGGGTCGTTGGGGATGAACCGGCCGTCTTTGGTGCGCGGACCCACGTAGCCCGTGCTTGTGTCAAAAGTGTTCCGCCAGAATTGCGCGCGGTGCATGAACTCCTGGTAGGTGGCCGAATCCCCCAGTGCCCTGGCGAGTTGCGCGATGGAAAAATCCGCCGTGGTGTATTCGAGCGTCTGCGAGGGCCCGCTATGCTGGCGGCGGCCGCGCGTGTCCGGGCCGAGATACCCGTATTGCAGGTAAGTATCCAGGGCATCCCATTCCAGGCAGCGATTGCAATGGAGGTCCGGCACGGTCGCGCCCCTGAGCATTGCCGCAAGCGCAGTCCTTGCATCAAACCCCCGCGCGCCGAACGTGTAGGCGTCGGCAATAATCGGGCACGCCGGGCTGCCCACCATCTGGCACGCTTCGTCATTGGCGACGGGCCACACGGGTAACGCCCCGCCTTGCTCCCCATCCACCACCAGCGATTTCACCATGTCGCTCGCCACTTTGGGTTCCAGCATGGCGAGCAGTTGCACATCCGACCGGTAAATGTCCCAGCCCGAATAGTTGGCATAAAGGGTGAAGCCGCTGGCCACATGAATCTTATTGTCAAAGCCTTTGTATTCGCCATTCTCATCGTTGAAGGTATTGGGATGCAGCAAGGAGCGGTAGAGCGCGGAATAAAACACGCGCTTGTCGTTCTCGTCGCCGCCACTCACGGAGATGCGTTGCAACTCGCGGTCCCAGCGGTCATGTGCGGCCTGTCGCACCGTTTCGAAATTCCAGCCAGGAAGTTCCACAGCCAGGTTTTTCTCGGCGTTGGTGACGCTGACGTAAGAGACGGCAATGCGCATTTCCACTTCGCGGTTTCGGATGGTGTCAAAACTCACCCACCCGCCCGTGTGCCCGCCTTCCACCGTGTGCTGCCCCCGGTTCAGGTCCGGGCCGCTCCAGGCGCCGTAGCTGCTGAAGGGACGGTTGAATTCCGCGGTGAAATAAATTTTGTAGCGGTTGGTGGAGTGGCAGAATGCGCCGCTCGAAACGCTGCCCGAGATTTCGTTCGGCGCCTCAATTTCCACGCGGGCGCTGAATACCTCTGTGGCATTGCGGCCCAAATCGAAGATCAGTGTGGAATTTCCGGACGCCGGGAACTCGAACCTTCCCATTCCGCCGCGCAGCGTGGCCGCCAGTTCAACGCGGATGCCGTCGTCAAAGCGCACTGCGTAATAACCTGGTGAAGCCTGCTCATTCAAATGTGAGAATTTGGCGCTATATATGGCGGGATCGACGGCCGGGGGCGTCTTGATTTCGCCCACGAATGGCTGGATGGGAATATCACCCAGCACCGGGCAGCCGGGACCGCTCAAGTGAGTGAGGCTGAAGTCCCGAATCATATCGTCGCTGTACTGATAACTCCCCACATTTTTGCGTGTGAATCCGTTGGAAGTGTCGGGACTCCACTGAACCATGCCGAAGGGCAAGGTCGCGCCGGGAAACGTTGCCCCCGCGTCGGGCCCCGCAGTGCCGATGAAGGTGTTGACATAGCCGGTCGGGCCGGTTTCTACATTTTCCGCTCTTCCGGCCAGGCCCGCATCATTGAGTGAAAGGAAAATCACCGCGGGGAGCAGAAGCAGCGGCAAGGATCGCGGCGGCAACTTTCGCCTGATGAAGTGGAATTTCACTTGCCCGAAGCCTCCGTGCCTTGCGCGAAGGATGGCGGCGCGTCTTCCGGATTTGTTCCCCACTCTTTGTTGGGAGTGCTGCCGAGTTTGAAGCGCAGCGTCGCGCCCTGGCTGAGCGTTTCGTAGGAAATCCAGGTTTTTTCCGAAGCGCGGCCGTCCACTTCGAGGCTTTGCACATGGGGATTCTCGGCCGAGGCGTTCTCGCCAATGATTTTTACGATCTTTCCGTTGCCCAGATGGATAGCTGCGCTTGGGAACAGCGGACTACCCAGCGCCAAGCCGCCCACGCCGGGAATGGCGGGATAACCACCCAGCGCCGCGAAGACGTACCACGCAGACATGGCGCCCAAGTCGTCGTTGCCGGGTTCGCCATCGGGTTGGGGCGTAAAAAGTTCAAGCTCCACGCGCCGCGTGACGGATTGCGCTCCCCAGGGCGCGCCGGCAAAATCGTACGCCCAGGGAACGGCAAAGACCGGCTCATTGCCGATCCAGAAGTAAGGTTTGTTCTCGCCGGCGTTCAGCTCGGTGAAAAATGTATCCAGCCGATCCACCACCTTCGCGTCGCCGCCCATCGCGTCAATCAGCCCGTGCATATCGTACGGCACCATCCAACTGTACTGCGCGGCATTCCCCTCCACGTAGCTGGTTTCTTCGCCGTCCACTTTGTACCGCGGGCTGGCCGGGTCGACTTTGATGAACGTTCCATCCTTCAGCCGCGGCTCAACATAGCCAGTTTCAGCGTCAAAAGTATTCCGCCAGAATTGCGCGCGCTTCATGAAGATCTGGTAAACGCCCTGGTTTCCCAAATCATGCGCAAATTGGGCGATGGTGAAGTCCGTGGTGGTGAATTCCAGCGTGTGTGAGGGACTGTCACGGCGCTTGTGCCAGCGAATGGTGTCCGGCCCGAGGTACCCGTATTTCAGATAGGCGTTCAGGTCATCCCACTCGGGGCAGAAATTGGACTTGGCACCCGGAACCGTGGCGCCGCGCAGCATGGCCGCCAGCACCGCTTTGCGATCGAAGTCCCGCGCGCCGAAAGCGTAGGCGTCCGCAATAATAGGCGGTCCGGGATTGCCCACCATCTGGCAGGCTTCGTGATTCGCGACAGGCCAAAGCGGCAGCCCGCCGCCTTGCTGCTCGTCAAGCACCAGCGACGTCACCATGTCACTGGTTTCCTTGGGGAAGAGCAGTGCCAACAACTGCACTTCGCAGCGATAAATGTCCCAGCCCGAATAGTTGGCGTAGACATTGAATCCTCTGGCCATGTGGAGCTGGTCATCAAAGCCGATGTATTGCCCGTCCACGTCGTTAAAAACGTTGGGGTGGAGCAGGGCGTGATAAAGCGCAGTGTAGAAGACGCGCTTCTGGTCGTCCGTGCCGCCGTCGATCTGAATGAGCCCCAGGTCGTGATTCCAGCGGTTGTGCGCCGCCTCGCGCACGGCGTCAAAATTCCAGCCGGGAATTTCACGCTCCAGATTCTGCCGTGCCTTCGCTGCGCTCACGTAGGAAAGCGCGATCTTCATTGTGACGACAGGATCTTTCGTGGTGTCAAACTCCACGAATCCACCCGTGCCCGGCCCCCGCACGGTCCGCTGGCCTTCGCTGACGTTCCAAATGCTCCAGGTGCCGAAATCCTCAAATGGCCGGCTGAATTCCGCGGCGAAATAGACTGTATAAGTATCCTCGCTCACCACGCAGAAGTGGCCGGTCGAAACGCTGCCGGAAATCTCCCGGTCGCCGGTGATGTCAACCGAAGCGGTGAAGACGCCAGTGCCATTTCGCCCGACATTGAAGAAAATTCCTGCGCGGGGAGAAGCCGGAAAAGTGAATCGCCCGATGCCCGAACGGGTCGTGACGGTCAACTGCGTCTTGATGCCGTTATCGAAAGCGACGGAATAATATCCCGGGGAGGCCTCTTCATTCGCATGCGAAAATTTCAGCGCAAAGGATTTTTCATCGGTCGTTGGCGTTTTCACCATTTCGCCGATAAAGGGCATGATGGGAACATCGCCCATAATGGGGCATCCGGGGCCGCTGAGATGGTTCAGGCTGAACTGGCGAATTTCGTTGTCGCCGTAATAATAGCTGCCATCGTGCTTCACGAAGCCCAGCAGCGTCTCCGGGCTCCACTGCATCATGCCGAAAGGCAGCGTCGCTCCGGGATAGGTATTACCCATGTCGCGGCCGGCGGTTCCCACGAAGGGGTTCACGTAATCGGTAACCGCGGCGTCGCGTGCGGGCGTTTGCGAGGAAGCCGGCGCGCCGTTGCCGCCCAGGAGCAACGAAAAGAGCAGGAATCCCGGCAGAAATTTCTTAGGCATCAAGGCCTCCAAATCAATTTCAACCCGGCGGGGGGAAGAATGAATGAATAATCGTGCGCCGAGTGAGTCCGACATTGTAATTCCAACCCGTGAGTAGCGTCGAGGAATTACGACTTTAGGGTTACGGCCCGCACTAAGGGCAAGAAGAGGGCGCACTGGATCGTCCAATCTTCGGGGAAATTTCTTCGGAATTTCCATCTTCACCGCCCCAGTGATATTCTTCGCACGCAGCAACCGTCGAATATGAACACAACAACCCCCAATTTGCATAATCGCGGAATATTGGCGTTCATCTTTCTCCCCGCCCTGACGATGTGGCTCGGCTGGGGAATTCGCGGCCTCTTTGGCCACGCGAACGGCGCCATGATTCCCGGTGCGCCGCTCGGCCTTGCGATCAGCATTCTGTTGAAGGGCAAGCGCTTCTCCACCGGCCTCGTCGTGGCGCTGACCGCCGTGGGTTTTGGATTCGGCGCGGATGAGACCACGCTGCAAACGGCCGGATACCTGATGGGGACAAATCCCGACCATGTGGTGAAGCTCGGCCTGGCGTATTCCGGCTTGGCCTTGAAGGGAGCGTTGTGGGCGATGTTGGGAGGTGCGGGATTGGGACTGGCTCTCGCCGCCCACCTCTACCAGAGGCGCGATGTCGCTATCGGTGGGCTCATCATGATCTCCGTGTTTTATGCGGGTTGGTGGGTGGTGAACAGGCCCGAGCTACAGGTCGCGCGAGAGCGTCAGCGAGCGATTGTTCCGCGCCTCGGATTTGGAATCCAACCGCCCGAACATGGTAAGATGAGCGCATTTCGCCGCGGGGAAATGCGCGCAATCCCGCCCAAAGGCAGCAAGGGCACGAAGGTTTGAAGGGGATCAGGACGGAAACCATGCTGGAAGTGTCCGCGCCTTCACTGGAATTTTTCGAGACCGCGCTCGTTGTGCTCGCCCTTTGCAACTTCGTGCTGGGCTTGGGCATGTTTTTCCTGATGCAGGTCCGGTTTTCGCAGAATCTGTCGCGCGAAACGCGGCGCCTCGGCTACACCAGCCTGATTGTGCCTCCGTATGATGTGCGGAGTCTGGAAGGACTGTGGGCCGTGGCTCCGCGCGAGGACCGCGAAGCCATCGAAGAGGTTCTGGTGGGTGAGAGCTTTTT
>JASHSC010000021.1 GCA_030036915.1 Terriglobia bacterium | reverse complement strand
TCCCAGAATGATGCACGGGCGGGTTTTCCTGATTTCCGAGCCCAGCGTTGGATCCAGATTCACCCACCAGATTTCAGCGCGACGTGGGTTCATCCCAGGGCTCCAGGATCGGGTCGGCCAAGGCATCCATCTCCCGCTCGACGGACCGCGCCTGGCGACTGCGGTTAGCCACTTCGCACGCCCGCGCCAGAATGCGGTCCCGCTCCTTCAGCTTCCAGGCCAAAGCTTCGGCGACGTAACGCGAACGCTGGCTTGCGGGGACTTGGCGCGAGAGCTGCGTGACCAGCGTTTTGGGAAGGCTGAACGTTACCTTTTGACTCGCCATAATGCCATACTACCATACTTCGGGTGGTCGCACCCACCGCGGCTGGTGTGGGCGACATTGGAAAATCCCGAGTTTAGAACTGCACTGACCGTGGCTACCATCTCGATGGAGGAGCCCGCCCCATCGCCGCAGCGAGACATTTTCGGGCCATCATTCATCTTGCATCGCGGGTTGGGTGGAGTAACAATGTGAAGCGCAACACAGGTGGTAGTGGCCAAATCCCAGGGTTCAGTCTGAACTAAGCTGCATCTGCTTGATGGGTGAAGAATGAGACTCCGTCTTATTATCCTGACTCTTCTTGTGGCGCTTCTGCCGGTCGCGGCGAGCGCTCAAGTGGGCTTTAACCGCGACATCCGGCCCATCATGTCGGACACATGCTTCAAGTGCCATGGCCCGGACAAGACCGCGCGTCAGATGGATCTGCGCCTGGACGTTCGCGAGGAGGCGCTGAAGCCACTTGCCGACGGCAACATTCCCATCGTTCCCGGCAAGCCTGACCAGAGCGAAATCATCAAAAGAATTTTCTCCACCGATTCCTCGGAAATCATGCCGCCGGAGTACGCGCACAAAGCTCTGACCCAGGCGCAGAAGGAAACTATCCGCAAGTGGGTTCAGGAGGGCGCGAAATACGAGGCCCTTTGGAGCTTTCAGCCCATCAAGCGGCCGCCCGTGCCGGAGAACGTGGTGAACCCCGCGCTGATTGTGAATCCCATCGACGCATTTATTCAGGATCGGCTCGCCAAAGAAGGTTTGCAGCCTTCGCCCGAGGCCGATCGCCGCACGCTGATTCGCCGCGTAACGCTTGACCTGACCGGCCTGCCGCCCACGCCGCAGGAAGTTGAGCAATTCGTCGCGTCAAAATCACCCGATGCTTACGCGAAGCTCGTCGACCGGCTGCTGTCCTCGCCGCGGTATGCCGAGATGGAAACCATGCACTGGCTCGATGCGGTGCGCTATGCGGACAGCCGCGGCTACCACGGTGACAATCCGCAGCCCGCCTGGCCCTATCGCGATTACGTGCTGCGCGCGTTCCGGGACAATAAGCCCTTTGACGACTTCACTCGCGAGCAGCTTGCCGGCGACCTGCTGCCCAATGCCACGACCGAGCAGAAGGTGGCCTCCGCCTACAACCGCATTCTGCGCACCTCGCAGGAAGGTGGAATCCAGAACAAGGAATATCTGGCCAAATACGGCTCGGACCGCGTGCGCACCACCAGCGCCGTGTGGCTCGGCCTGACGACCGGCTGCGCCGAATGCCACGACCACAAATTCGATCCTATTCTTTCCCAGGATTTTTACGCGATGAAGGCGTTTTTCGCCGACATCAAGGAAGAGGGTCTCCTTCCCGGCCAGGGCAAAGACGCGTGGACAACGCTGCCGCTTCCCAGTGAGGACCAGACCCGGCTGCAAGCTAAGCTCGACGCGGATCTGAAGGCCGCGCAAGCCGTCCTCGACGCCAAAACCGATGCGCTCAAATCGCAGCAGGCGGCGTGGGAACAGACCCTGCTGGCGGATTCTCAGGCGGACCGATTCAAGTGGCAGTACCAGCGGCCCTTCGCGGCGAAATCGGCGCACGGCGCGGTGCTGACCATTTACAACGACGAACCGGTGGACAGCAACATTTACATCACCGACGGAGCGGGATCACTGAATTTCCATCGCGGCCCGGGAAACGGATTGGTGGTGGCGAGCGGGCCGAACCCGGACAATGAAACTTACACGGTTAGCTTCCGGCCAGGCGAGGGAACTTGGACGCAGCTCGGCGTGCACGTTATTCAGGACGAAAGCCTGCCCGGGAATCGCCTCGGCCGCGGCTCCGACCGCTTCATCCTGACGGAAGTTGAAGCCAGGATTTCAGCCGATGGCAAGCAGCCCGCGTTGAAGGCGCCGTTCGTGCTCGCGACGACGAACGGAACGGGCGAGACCGATGGCCACCCGCCCATGGCGGCAATCGACGGTGACCCGAAAACCGGCTGGGCGGAGGACAGCGAGGACGGCAAGAGCCCGTTCCTGGCGCTGCGATTTTCGCACCCGGTGAAGAGCGGCGCCGCCACGGTGATCACCGTTTATCTGCACCAGGATTCCGCGCTGCGGCGCGCCACCATCGGGCGATTCCGCCTGGCACTGTCGAGCGCGCACTACTCCTGGCCGGAATTGGGCGATTCCGGAGTGGACGCGGGCCTAAAAATCGATGCGGACAAGCTCATCCACATGGGCGTGCGCGACGGCATGCCCGGCGACGTCGTGAAGGCTCTCAGCGTGAGCGCGGAAAAGCGCACGAA
>JASHSC010000199.1 GCA_030036915.1 Terriglobia bacterium | reverse complement strand
ATTGCGCGCAAAAGGGCGGCGGGCTGTCGGTGTTCCAGTGCGAGGCGTTTTCCATCACTTGCACTTTCTCCTTGTACATGGCGTAGTGCGCAAGGTCGGTCATGCTCACGGATTTCTTGCACTCGCACTTCGTCACCACCCTATTGTCGCGGCAAGTGAGATTATCGGCAGGAGTTTCCAGCATCTTGGAAGCAATGCGCAGAATCTCGGCGCGCACTTTCTCCGCCGCTTTCTTCACCGCGCCGCCGGAAATGATCGTGGTGCTGGAGGCGTAGGCCCCCACGTCGAAAGGTGTGAAATCGGTGTCGCCGGAATAGACGATCATCTTGTCGAGCGTGACGCCCAGCGTTTCTGCTCCGATCTGCGCCAGAACCGTGTCCGCACCGGTGCCCAGGTCCGCCGCGCCTACTTGCAGATTGAACGACCCGTCCTCATTGAGCTTGAGCGATGCGGCGGCCCAATCCACTCCGGCAATGCCGCTGCCTTGCATTGAACACGCCAGGCCCACGCCGCGACGAAGATGGCTTCCGGCCTTTCCAGCGGATGGCTGCGGCTGTGAATATTCCTGCCGCTTGCGCACCCAATCGATGGCCGCGGCGCCGCGGTCCAGGCATTCCGGCAGGCCGCAGCTTCGAATGTGCCGCGGGAGGCCCTTCTTCCCTTCGCCGAGCTCGGCGGAGAGCGCGTCAATATCGCCCAGGCGAATCATGTTTTTCTTGCGCAACTCGACGGGATCGATACCCAGTTTGTGCGCCGCCTCATCCATCACCGATTCCTGGGCGAAATAGCCCTGCGGGCAGCCGTAACCCCGGAAAGCGCCCGCCACCGGCGTGTTGGTATAGACCACGTTGCACTCAAACCGCATGTTGGGCGTGCGATAAATGGGCAGAACCTTGCTGCCCGTATTGCCCTGCACGGTGTTGGCATGGCTGCCGTAGGCGCCCGTGGTGGCGAGCACGGTCATCTTGTTTGCCACGAGCGTGCCATCGCGCTTGAATCCCATTTGGATGGTCAAGATTTGCGGGTGCCGGCTGCGCGCCATGTAGAATTCTTCTTCGCGTGTGTATTCAATCTTCACGGGCCTGCGTGTGGCCAGGGCGAGGGCTCCGCAGATGTCTTCCAGCACCATTTCCTGCTTGCCGCCGAATCCCCCGCCAATGCGCGGCTTGACCACGCGCACGCGGCCCACGGGAAGCTGAAGGATCATCGCCACTTGGCGGCGCGTGTGATAAGGCACCTGGGTGCTGGTGCGAATCACCAGGCGGTCGTCGGAATCCAGCCAACTGATGGTGACGTGCGGCTCAATGGGGCAGTGCTGCTGGCGTTGGGTGCGGAATTCGTGCTCGATGACCAGGTCTGAGTCGCGAAATCCCTCTTCCACATTGCCGATTTCTTTCAGAATGTGCCCGGCCACGTTGTGCCGCGCGTCGTGAATGCCCTTCGAATCCGGCTCATCGTGAATGACGGGCGCTCCTTCCAACATGGCGACTTCAGTTTCCAGGATGGAGGGCAGGATTTCGTACTCCACTTCAATGAGACGCGACGCCTCCTCGGCGATGGCACGGCTTTCCGCCGCTACGGCCGCTACGCGGTCACCTACGAGGCGCATTTTCGAGTCGAGCAGATAGGTGTCGTAGGGCGATGGCTCCGGCCAGCTTTGCCCCGCGGTGGTGTGGGGAACGCGTGGGACGTCCTTGTACGTCAGGATGGCATGCACGCCCGGCAGCGCTTTGGCTCGCGAAGTGTCAATGTGCTTGATGCGCGCGTGCGCGTGGGGGCTGGGGAGTATCTTCCCGTAAAGCATTCCAGGAATATGAATATCGTCGGTAAACGCCGGGCGGCCGGTGACGAGCTTGTACCCGTCTACCTTGTGAAGATTTTTTCCGACGACTGACCGGGTTGAATTCATTGCTTCTCCCGCGCCTGCCCTCGCGAGCGTCCGGACTTCGTTCGAGCGCCCCTCAGCCCTGCCTCGCGGTATATCCGTGCCGCAGCCAGAACCGCTTCCACTGGCTTCAGGTAGCCCGTGCAGCGGCAGAAATTTCCTGCCAACGCTTCACGAACTTCCGTTTCCGTAGGCTCAGGGTGTTCCGCCAGTAGCGCTTTGGCGCTCAAAATCATTCCGGGTGTGCAATAACCGCATTGGGCGGCACCGTGATCCAGGAACGCTGTTTGAAGTGGATCCAATTCCCCGCCCGGAGCCACGCCCTCGATGGTCAATATTTCAGCGCCCTCGGCCTGCGCGGCAAACATCAGGCAGGAATTAATCGGCTTGCCGTTCACCAGTACCGTGCACGCGCCGCATTCGCCCGTCTCGCATCCGCGCTTCACGCCGAAATAGGCCTCGCGACGCAGGACATCGAGAAGCAGGTCGCCAGGCGCGATGCTGAATCGCTTCGCTTCGCCGTTGATCGTGACCATGATGAGCATATCAACCGTTCAGTGCGGTGGTTCGCAAACCAGCCCTGCAACTAATCCAGGATGCGAATTCCAGCGTGGCCGGCGCACTCACGCAGGGCGTGGCGCACCAGAACCGCGCTCATTTCGCGACGATAATTCGCGGAGGCGCGGCCGTCGCTGATGGGGCTCACTTCGCCCATCACCGCATCACCGGCGCGGGCCAGCAATTCCACACTCAAAACATTTCCTAGGAGCAATTTTTCCGCCGCTCGCGCTCGCAGCGGCATGGGGCCCACCGCTCCCAAAGCAATTCGTGCCCATTTGATTCGTCCGCGAGAATCCGCTTGCAAGCCTACCGCCGTATTCACCAACGAAATATCTGTCTCGGTGCGTCCCAGCTTTTGGAATGACCAACCCCGGCGGCCACCGCCGGGCAGAGCCGGAATCACGATCTCCTCGATTAACTCACCGTTCAAAACCGTTCGATGCGGGCCGATGCAGAATTCGGCCAGCGGAATTTTGCGTTTGCGGCGCGAGCCGGCCAACACAAGCTGAGCGTCCAGCGCAAGCAGAACCACCGCGGTGTCGGCGGCGGGAGAGGCATTGGCCAGATTGCCTCCCACCGTCGCCATATTGCGATTCTGAATCGACCCACAAGCAGCGGCGGCCCTGGCCAGAATGCCACTCGCTAGTCCGCAGATGACAGGAGATTTCTCAAGGGCCATCATGGTCGTCGCGGCGCCGATTGTGCATCCTCGACCATTCTTGCGCACGAAGTCCAAGCCCAGACAGGTGACGTCAATGAAGAAACGGGGTGAGCGGTCGGCCCGTGTGACAATGTCCGTTGCACCGGCAACGATCGCCCCGCGTTTTCCAACCTTGCGGAGCAAAAGCAATGCTTCGCGAAGAGTGCCGGGTCGATAAAAACACTCAATGTGATCAAACATCGGGGCGTATTCGGTTTTCGATTGAGGATGGTCGATTGTTGGCAATTGACCGTCGGCAATCGCAAAGGGTCGACCTGAAAGGTCTCAAGTATATCAAAGCAATGGGCGGCTTCCAACCATTTTGGCTGCGAACCGGCGATGCCGGGCGAGCACGGGCTCGAGGGAAAGCGTGCGAAGCTCGCGATTCTCCACAACCATTTTCCCGTCCACAATCAATGTATGAACGCGTGTGGGAGCGCAGAGCACCAGTGCCGCGGCCACATCTTCCGCGCCGCTATAACCCACATCACGCAGATCAAACAGGG
Source organism: Terriglobia bacterium (assembly GCA_030036915.1). Taxonomy (GTDB): domain Bacteria; phylum Acidobacteriota; class Terriglobia; order UBA7540; family UBA7540; genus Bog-366. The sequence continues at coordinate 744 of JASHSC010000199.1, read as the reverse complement.
CAATGTCGGCGCACTTGCCCGGAGTGAGGCTGCCAATGTCATCGCGGCCAAGGCAGGCGGCGCCTCCGAGCGTCGCCAGGCGCAGCGCTTCCAGGGCCTTGAGCGCCGATGCGCCGTGCGCCAGACGATTCAGCAGCAACGCCTGGCGCGCCTCCGCCAGCATGTGCGAGCTGTCGTTTGATGCGCTGCCGTCAACTCCCAGTCCCACAGGCGAGCCCACGCGCCGCAGCGCCAGTACCGGAGCCACACCCGAACCCAGGCGCATGTTGGAGCTTGGACAATGCGCCAGCCCCACTCGAGCGCGGCCCAGGCGCCTGACTTCGCGCGCATTGAAATAGATTACGTGCGCCACCCAGGTGGTATTCTTCAGCCAGCCGACATCGGCCATGAAATCCAGCGGACGCTTGCCGAAATGCCTCAGACAATAGTCCTGCTCATCGCGTGTTTCGGCCAGGTGCGTGTGCATCCGCACCTCGTGGCGTTGCGCCATTGCCGCGGTCTGGCGCATCAGTTCCTCCGAGACGGAAAAAGGGGAGCAGGGCGCGAGCGCGATTCGCAACATCGCTCCGGGCGCGGGGTCGTGATACTTCCGTATCAGCCGCTCGCAATCCTCCAGAATTGCATCTTCGCTCTGCACCACGGAATCAGGCGGCAGCCCGCCTTTGCTCTGTCCCACACTCATGCTTCCGCGCGTGGGATGAAAGCGCATGCCGATTTTCCGCGCGGCGGCGATTTCCGCGTCGA
>JASHSC010000198.1 GCA_030036915.1 Terriglobia bacterium | reverse complement strand
TGGCAAGCAGCGGGAACAATGCGCCGAACATATACCAGTATCCGTAATCCTGATGCCACGCCCAGGCGCCACCGATTCGCGGGTCTTTCATAATCACTTTCGAGTGGTAATGGTAAACCTCGCCCTCCAGTAACTTTTCCATCGAATCCACGATGGACTCACAGCGTGCGAACACGCCGTAGAGCGTGTCGCCCGGTGATTCCACCCGGAAAGGCGGACTGTACCGCCTTCGCCGTCCTTGCGGCCGAAGGAATGCTGGTCGAGTTGCCGGTCTTCCTTCGCGGCGCGCGAGAGCAATCCGGTCTCCTCGGCGTCAAACAGCCCTTTGGCCAGCGCGTAGCCGTTCGCGCGGTAGTCGCGCACTTGCTGCTCGTTCAGGGGACCTGTAGCCATGGATTTCACCTGTGGTGTGATGGTGAATTGCGTTCGAATTTCGAGTGTAGAACCGCGTGCGCAGGCGTGTCAACTTCGATCCGGAAAGGATGGGGCGCAGGAGGCTGTAGCGGCGGTCTGTGACGGCCGTCGACGCTCATCGAGCGCCGCTACAAGTAAGCGCAAAAGGCATCAATCTAGATTCAAGCTCTTCACGTCTTCAGTTTCAATACGCTGCATCATTCCACTGCGATTGGTGAAATAGGATTTCAAGGCGCCGCCCAGTCGCGCGGGAACCACGAAGACCTGGTTATAGGTCATTTGCCGCCAGGAGATCGGGCCGCGGTGCGGAATCAAACCCACGCCCCATTGAAAGATGAATGCCGCGTTCCAAAGGATCAGCACGCCCATCGCTGTCGCCATGGCCGCGTATGCCAGGCGCGCTTGCTTGAACCACGCGGCAGCTTCCTGAAGCATAACACCGAGGCCGAGAATGAAGAACGGGGTGAGAGAAATGAAGAAACGGTTGCTGAAGGACGAAACTCCGTGCCAATCCTCGTGACATGCCACAATGTAATAGAAGGCCACCACGGCGGCGAGCGAATATGCGGACAATTCCCTGTCACGCTTGCGCAAAAGTACCAGGCCCACCAGCGCGGGGATGACAATGGGCGTCCAGGTGATCAACCCGTGGTTCGAGGAAATAAGCGGTTGCCCAAGCGCAGGGTGAATCCAGTGGGAAAAGCCCAGAGGGTCATAGCCAAACTCGAAGGCGTCACCATTGATGATCTTTCGGGTGATCAGCGTGGGCAGGAATGCGGCTAGAGTCGCGCCGCAGTAAGCGAAATTCTTCACCAACAGCCTTCGAGTTTCGGCCCAGTTATGCCGCGGCGCGAGCCAATTCCTCCAGTAACCGTTCAATGACTCGCTGAACGGCAGGAGAAGAATCGCGATGTTCAAATAGTAGACGTCGAGCATCAGACCTGACAGAAGACCGAGCGCGAGCCACGCGCGGAGCGACCGCGAATTCCGAGTCCTCTGCCAATACCAGAGGAAGACCGCAACCGCAAATACCGACAGAGTGTGCGAATAGCAAGGAAGAAAGTACATGTAGACGGGCAGCGCGCCGGCAAACCACATTCCCAGAGTGGCCAGAAATGCCCATCGCTCCGCCACGAAGGTGCTCGCGATGCAATACGAGAGACAGAGCCCTATGAATCCATACAATGCCGTCGCCCATGCCATCGCCAGGAGATAGGGCTTGGAGAATCCATCGGCCTCGACGCCAAATCCCAGCCGCCGCAATATCAACATGCCGGCATGAACCGGAACCAGGAACGGCGCCCAGAGCATCGCCGAACCTACCGCGTAGTTGTTCCGCACATGGCCGGTTCTCGTGTAGAAATCAGGGGCGATCCGTCCCTGCGGATCGACGCTCAGGATGCGGAAACTCAGGTTGGCTTGGCGCCAGTCGTTTTCAAAGTTCAAATCGTGCTGGACGAGCAACGCGCGGACGTAAGCATAGTAGTTCACTCCATCGCCGCGCACCCAGGGGTTGGAAAGCGGCAGCGTGAACAGAAAGAGAGTGCCCAGAATTCGAAGATGATGGGATCGCTTCATGAAAGCCTGTTACGAAGGGGGTGCATTGTCCGCGGCGGCTTTGGCACTCGATTCAAGCGTCAATCCCGGGCCCGTCATGAACATGGCCGCGGAAAGGCTGAGGATTGGTCCGGCCACACTGAACAGCGCGCGAGTGGCGTTGCCCCCGGCATCATTGTAAGCGCCGAGGGCAAGCGCAGCGCAGAACGCCGCTCCGGAGGCAACAACCCACGGCAGCGGGAGCCGGCGCAGCCGTAGGATTCCCAGCGGGAGCAGCCAGGCAAAAACATACCAGAACGTATGATTGAAAATGCAGCCTCGCAATCCGGCAACAAATCCCACGCCGGCATGCATGGAGGCGGCAAACCCCCACGGCCACATCCAGCCACCGGCGACGCTGGACATGGCGATGGCTACGGTGAGAACGCTCGAAATCGCGAGTGCGCAGATCCACGGAATGCGCGATAGGCGCAGGCGGCTGCCCGGCTCCGCGGCAAACCACCATCCCAACACGAAAACAATGGAAAGCGGAGCAAAGGTCTCCTTGGCGAGCGCGCCCAGAATGCCCCAAAGCGGCAGCAGATACCACCGCCCGGCCAGAAGAGACCAAACGACCGCCATCAGGAAGCACGCTTCGCCGGAATCGATGAGGCCGGCCAAGTTAAGATTGGCGACCGCAAAATTCAGCAAATAGAGCGTGGCAGCCAGCAGGGCTGTGGGCAGACTCACGCCCAATCGACGGCCAACTGCGACAAGCAAACTTCCGGTCGCCGAGGTGAACAACGAATTCGCTATCAACAATCCGAACAGCGCCGCGTCCCAGCTTCCGGAGCGGCCATTCATCAGCAGGTAAAATGGCCGGGCAACTCGCGGCACCAGAATACGATAGTAGTTTTCCGCCCTGCCGAGCCGCATCAGCGGATCGGAAATACTTGCGACCTCCGGAGGCGCGCCGCGAACAACCATGTCGCGATAAACCGCCGCGTCCGAAGTTCCACCGATTTTAGCAGGATCATAGCGGTTCAGACCCGCGTATCCCAAGCCGAGGCAGATCAGAAAGAAGACCAGCCACTGAACAACCGGACGCGCCATCGCTGGAAAGCCCTTGGGCATGTCGGGCGACCTTTGCTCTCCGGCAGTTGGTAACATGGGACAATCACTCTCGGGAATTCTCTCGCCGCGTCGCATCCAGCGTGCCATCAATGCAAAAGCATGTGGTACACGGTGCGAACGTTCAAAGCCCCCGCGGCGCTCACCAGGCCGGCGACGATGCTGAGGGGCAGAATCACGCCTGCGCTGAGGAATCGCCCGCGCAGCCCAACCAGACTCTGCGGAATGATGGGGACCGAATAGCGCGAGTAAGCCTCGTACGCAGCATGCGAATTGTAGCTCAGGCAAAAAGCCGCAAAGAGAACGAAGAACGCCCATTCCGCCTGCCCGGCGATTTCCGCGAATGTTTCACGCCGCCGCATCCAAAGGATCACAAGACCGAAGAGGGTGAGCGAGATGTAGAAGCAGATCTTCAGGTCGTTCGTCCAGGGCGACTGATTTGCCAGACCCGCCCGCACCAGGGGGTAGAACGGAAGCGTCACGGGCGAAGCGCCGTACCAGTCGAAAGCATACCCGTTCACAGGAGCCCATGGGTCCTTCTGCAGGAGAACCTGTGGAATGAGATAGAGTGCGCCCACAACGGCAGCCACAGCCGTGCCCCTTGCCAGACCGCGCCATCGGCGATGCCACGCGAGCGCGCCCGCCAGCGCAATAATGAGAAGTATTCCCGTCGGGCGTACCGTAGTGGCCAGCGCGGCGAAGATGAATGCGCCGACGATTCGCTGCCGCCTCCACAGCCAGAGGGAAACGAGAAGGAACAGCACAAAGAAGGGCTCGCAACTGCCCTCGCACACTTGCGGCGTGTACTCCACGCCGATCATGGAAAACAGCGCGGCAATCGTCCAGCCCCAAAGACGCCCGCAAAAGTAAACGGCCAGCGCACCGCAGATGAGACCAAGGACAGGCAGGCAATGCGCCACGGACGCTCCGGTGAGAAGCGACGCCAGCGCGACGCAATATCCCGTGCCTCGATAGAACTGCCGAACGGCTTCGAGATCAGGTCCCGAGAAACGTCCTTCAACGGCAGCCTGAGCGATGGTCAGGTAGGCGGAATTATCGCCGTGCGTGCGGCTCATTTCCCAGTAGTCTCGCACGCGCGTCACACCCCAAATGAAACTCAGGCAGCAGAGGAAATAACTGGCAAAAGCCGTGAAGGCAGAAACCGAATGGGAAAGCGTCCGCCCCTCGCGGGGACTCGCGGGGCTTGGAGATTGTTGAGAAGGATACAACGGCATGCGGTGCAATTGTACCACCGCTCATCGCAAAGCAATCCAAATCGCCGGGAAGGCGGGTAGGGGGGTGTAGCGCGGCTGTCTCCAGCCGCGTAACCGTCGCGGGTGGGAACACGCGCGCTACAAATTTGAACTGAGGCACTACGGGGAGGTGAGATTATTGCGACTATCCTGAACCGCAACGGCCTGCACGGCGCAACGCTCCACACGCAGCGCGCCGCGCTGGGGAACTCTTCCCGGCGTGCGGTAAGTCTCCACCACGGCATTGTCGTTCTTATAGACCGTTTCCCCGCAGGCGAGCGCGGGCTGGGGCGAGGGAGAACCCTCACCCACTATGAATCGATAGAGCGGACGGCGCCCACGCAGGTCCTCGAGCGTAAAGATGACGGGCCGGGGCGCGTAATACGAAGGGAGGCGCGTGTTGATAACGTAAAGCACTGCGTCGGCTGGCAAAATACGGTCGAGGGCGCGGAAGTCGTTCGCGAAGGCGACATATTGCTCCAAAAACGATGCGCGGGTTTCCATTCCCGCGTCCACCCTGAGGAATGGGCGCGCGTAATAGAGCTGAATCGCCACCCAGGGAAGGCAAAATGCGGCAAAAACCACCCAGCCATTTCGGGCCAGCCACGCGCCGGGAGAGGAGGGCCAGAATTCCCACGCGGCGAGGACCAGGACTATGTATTCAAGCCCTCCGAGAAAGCGGAACTCGTGCGGCAGAAGCCAGTCGATCAACACCATCTGCCCGCACACCAGCACGGCGGCAGCAATGAAGATGCCCCTGCGCCGCACCGCTGCAACCGCCACGATGGCGAGCGCTGCCACAACTCCTACGGAGAAGGACGGCACCAGCCAGCTCAAGTGTGTCCACAAGCCTGTGGGCCCCACGCTTCGGGCGAATTCCAATTTGGCCAGAGTCGCCGGCCCAAAGTAGCGCGAATGAAAGAGCGCGGCCGTCGCCAGGCCAAAGGGCGACCCGCACTGCGCCGTCGTCCACACAAGAATGGGACCGTAGAAGACACCCCAAACCGCAGATGCAATTCCCAACGCTCTCCGGAAGCCAAGAGATCGCCGGGCACGATAGACGCCCGCTATGGTAATCGCGGCGTCCATGGGCAGATTCGAAATCTTGGTGGAAGCCGCGACGTACGAAGCAAGACAGATGAGGGTGAGCCTGGCCGCGGGCGTCCATTCACCGGCCTGAGAATCCGGCAGCAAGGCGAGCAGGCAAGCAAAGACCGTGGCAAGATCGCCCAGAGCCTGCGGTCCGCTCGCAACGTGCCAAACCGCGGGGTACAGCCCGACCACCGAAATCGCCCCCGTCATCCATCCTGCCGTGGGGTTACCGGTCAAATCGCCGGTGACTCCCGCCACCAGCAGCACCAGTGCCATGCCCAATCCCCAGCTCACCACGTTGCCGGCCTCGGGAAACCCTGCCGCATGCTCGAGGATGAGGCCCAATTGAAACGCGGTCTGCGGGAAGATCGCCGCTTCAAACGGCTGGCGGTAGAGATGGAGCCCGCCATCCTGCAAGACACGCAGGGGAATCAGCATGTGATAGTGGAGTTCATCAATCTTCGTGGAGGGAGCAATAGCAATGAGCAGATTGATTGCGGCCACCCCGCCGATCAACGCGGCGAACCAACGGCCCGCGCGGGCCGCAAGGTCAGGCACGAGCACGATTCGCAAGTTTCGCCATGAAGCCGGCAGCAGGCTGATTCCGACGACCACTACGGCAAGCCCAAAGAGCTTAACCGTTCCAGTACCGCCACCGAGAAACAGGATGAGCGTTACCGCCCAATCAATAGCGGCAACTCCGCTGAGCAGCGCGGCGGCGAGGCGATAACGGCCGGGAATCGGCCCCAGCAGGCGCAGGAATCCGCAGCCGATGCCCGCTGCCACGACCAGACCGAGCATTCCGCCCGCCAATGTCCGCACAGGATCCATTGTGTAGCGCAAGCCTCCAGCATGGTGGCGTCTCAGGTTGAAATCTGTAGCGGCGGTCTATCGACCGCCGTAGGGGCATGGCCATGGCATGCCCCTACGACTCGACGCTCATAGAGCGCCGCTACAACGAACCCCGGCGCGAATTGATGGGCAGCAGGAGCAGAGTTTTAACGACGCGCAGCGAAACGCGGCACCGCAATCCCTCCCGCACCTGGCGAATTGCCAGTGTGTATTCCCGCCCGTTCCATAGTTCACGGGCTTCATCCAGAGCGCGCAGGGCAATCCGCTCGCGGCCCTTGCGTATCATGCTCCCCGCTTGTTCCGCGGGCAGAAGCGGGCGAATCGCCGCGAGGCAACGCAGGCCGTCCGCCACGTTTTCCACCGACCTCACCACGGAAGTGGTTTTGGATTGAGCATGAACCCGCCACGCCGCGAGGACTTGAGGCTCGTACCAAATCGGGAAGTGCGCTGCAATCCTCGCCCACATCTCCCAATCGGCCGTAGACGAGAGTTCGGTCCGAAAACCTCCCAGCTTTTCGTACGCACTCCGCCGGACCACCATGGAGGGCGTCGTGATTCTTTGCGAAACGCCGATTTCATTCAAGAAGTCAGGCACGATTCCCGGCGTCGGCCTTTCCAGGTCAGAAGTCCAGACTCTCGCATCTTCCTCATCAATGATCGTCCATCGGCAAAAGGCGGCGCCCACGTCCCCCCGGGATTCGAGCGCCAACTCGAGAGTCGAATAGAATCCGGGATATACAAGGTCATCGCTGTGCAGAATGTGCACCCATTCACCCGCCGCGCGTTCGATGCACGCGTTCCAACTTCCGGCCAGCCCAAGGTTGCGAGCCTGGCGATGGAAAGCCACGCGTCCGCCTCCCACCCGTTGCACCAGCGGCTCCGGGTCGTCCAGAGTTGACGCATCGTCGACCACCTCAATCTGCATTTCCCGCGGGCCCGGGTCTTGACCCAGCACACTGGCCAAGGTTCTTTCCAGGTAAGTTGCCCGGTTGAAAGTGGGAATCATAACCGACCAGAAGGGATGCGAGACGCCTCGGGGTAACGGAGCAATTCCCGGGGGTTGGGGAAGGGTTGTCATGCAATCGACTCTGAAGGGAGGCGATAGCGGCGGCGCGTCCTGAATACCTCGATCAGGACGTCGGAGCGGTCATCCATTCCGGCGGCCCGCCGCGCCTCCGGTATTCAAGGCGCCCCACCGGCCCCGGAGGCCATCCATCAATCCTCGCATGCTGAACCACAAAACCGTGAAGCGCTCTTTGTCGTACAGCAGAGTTTTCAAATGGTCTTTGCAAAACCTGAGCGCCATCCAATAAACGAATCCAAGGCGCGCAAAATACTTCCTCAACATGTAAATTGAATTGCGACTGAGGAAATAGCGTGCGTACTTTCCGTTATCGTCGTAGAAAGCCTTGCACCCAAGGAACCGGACTGCCCTTTTTGATCCAAGCGTGTGCAACAAAACCGCGCCGGGGCAACGGAAGATCCTGAAGCCCGCTTGCCTGAGGCGAAAGCAGAAATCGGTGTCCACATAATACAGGAAGAGGTTCTCGTTGAACGGCCCCACAACGTCAAAGGCCTGGATGAGGATCAGGCTTCCGGAGGATAGCACCGATTCCTCCTCGAGAGGAGTATCGCCCTGCGACATCGGAGGGTGGGAGATGAAGGTCTCCGTATTCCGGTCAAAGGGGTTTGCGCTGACCAGTGCCACATGCTGATTTCCCGCCCGCCGGAGGGCAACGAATGCCTTGAGCAGCTTTTCAACCATGCCCGGCGTGGCTTCGCTGTCGTGGTCAAGGGTCAGAATCCACTGGAAACCCCTGCCCCGCGCCCATTCCACCGCCTGGTTGAGAGCCCGTCCAATGCCCTCATTCGCTTGATTCAGAATCAATCTTACGGAGTCATCCCGGGCGAGATTGCGCAGTTCTTGAACTGTGGATTTGTCCGAGCAATTATCCACAATAACGACCTGGTCCACCTGGCCCTGAATGGACCGATAGCACCGTTGAATGGACTGGCCAATGTTGTAGGTCACAATCGCGGCACAGACTCGTGACCGATCGGGAGAAGATTCATCGAGGGCGCCGCCGTTTTGAAGAGGATTTCCGAAAACGGATGAACTGCGCATAGTCACGAAGGTAATCCTCCTCGCGAAAGGGCTGGGAAGCAAGCACCAGGCAGATTGCCCCCGAAGAAAAGTTCTTCAACTCGCGCCAGACCAGCCGAGGAAGATAGAAACCCTGGTAGCTCCGGTTCAACACAAAGGCCTTTTTGCTTGTCCCATCGTCCACCTCCACCTCAAACGACCCCAGGGCAGCGACGATCACTTGCTCCAACTCTCTGTGCGCGTGGCCTCCGCGGGACTCTCCTCCGGGAACATCATAAAGGTAGTAGACCCGGGCGATGTCAAAAGGCACGTCCTTACCGCCCTCGACCGGCGTAATGCTGCCGAGGCCAGGCTGGGCGATGCGGGGTAAATCGAGCAGGCGGCAGTCGGCAACCGTGGTCATTGCCCCTTCCGGTTTCGCACAAATTCCAGGTAATCTCGCACGTAATCCCCCTCCGAGTACGTCTGGGACGCCAGGATGAGCGCCACCGAATTGCTGGAAAAGTTCTCCAGTGTCCGCCAAACGCCGGGCGGGATGTAAATGCCCACATAGGACCGATTGAGCTGAACCACCTGTTCGTGCCTGCCGTCGTCGATTGCCACATCAAAGCTGCCGGAGGCCGCAACGATGAATTCCTGGAGCGTGCGGTAGGCGTGCCCGTCGCGCGGAGCACCGCCCGGAACGTCGTACACCCAGTAAACGCGCCGGATCGCGAAGGGAATGTGGTGCGCACCCTCAATGAAGGAAAGATTCCCCCGCGCATCCTCGATTTTCGGCAATCGGAGAATCCGGCAACCCGCCAGTGCCTCTTCGGACGCCGTTGCGCTCGGAATGTCTGCCGCGGAAATCCTTGATGCGCTCATCTTTTCAGGTTCAGTTCGTAGAAATCATACACCGTGGCGCGAGCGCCGTAGCCCTCCTTATTTTGAATCAGCTCGGTGTTCAGGGTGCGGCCATCATCCACAGTGGAAATACCAAAATCAATATAGGGTTTGTCGCGGTATACGTCATGAAGGAGGACGTCCATGAGAATGTCCAACGCGCCCAGGTCCATTCCTTTTTCTGTGGCGTGGCGATATTGTCCGTGGGCGACATTCTCGCTCTCGTAGATGATAACTCCTCCCAACATTTCGTCCTGAAGGTGCGCCGTGTAGAGCTTGATGTTTTCGGGAAAGCGATCGGCAAGGAGTTGCATTTCCGCGGCCGAATGGACGGGCGATGTGCCGTGCCGCGCCGCGAGGTTAGCCTTGGCAATGCCCATAAACCGGGCGAACTCCTTGGATAGCTCGACCTGCACACCCTGTGCCCTGGCATGGTCGAGAGCACGAC
>JASHSC010000197.1 GCA_030036915.1 Terriglobia bacterium | reverse complement strand
CAAGCTGGTGCAGTCGATCCTGCGCGCTTGATAGCCCCACGGACGTGGTGACACGGGCATCCTTCTCGTGAAGGTCACATGCGCTGGATAATCGTCGGCTCTTTCCCCGGCGTGGGGCAGTCAATACGGGCTCTGGTCCGGGTCGATGGACTGGTCCATGTAAATCCACAGAACTCGCGAGAAAAAAGTCAGTACGGATGCGGTCGGCATGAAAAGCAGGAAGCCCGCGCCCACACATTCGGGAAGATCCCAATGTAGGACCACCCAAACCAACACGGCGAGCAGCGAAATGACCACCGTCGCGAGCATGTAACTGAAATACATCGCGCCCAGGAAGTAACCCTGCTCGCGCTCAAACTTTAGACCGCACTCGGGGCAGCGGTCATTCATTTGCGGGAAAATTCGAAAGATGGATGTACGAAAGATTTTGCCGGCGCGGCATCGCGGGCACAGCAGGTGGTAGATGCCTTCCCACGCGGAAGGTCTGGGCCGGTTGTCGACATGAGGCATCACCATCGTGCAAACCCTCAATCGGCGGCTCATCTGAAGAACACCACAATCGTTTGATGATCGTACCGTGCGGCCGGTTCGTTCAAGGCCGAAGAAGAGCTCTCACCACAGAGATCGCGGAGAACCACAAAGAAATTTTTCTCTGGGAACCTCTGTGGCCTCTGTAGTGAAGGCCCTTGGCTCACCACTGCGAGAACTCGTCGGTGTGGGTCATGAATTCCGGATAGGCGCCGGCGCCCAGTTCGTAGAGGTCGGCGCCCTGGCGTTCCTCTTGCAGTGGAATGCGCTGCGGAATAACGCGATTGAGCAGCCAATTGAGCGAATAGGTGAAGGGGAGAACGACACCGATCAACGTGGCAACGCCCACCAGTTGCACTAGGAATTGACCGCGCGGTTCGAAGGTGGAAGCGACTGGGCCGGAATTGCCCACGATCCCCGCCGCGAGAGGGGAAACTCCCACTGCCAGGACTCCCCAAATTCCTCCAATGGCGTGCACGGAAATCGCTCCGGCGGGATCATCAATGCCCAGGCGGGATTCCATCCAGGCCACGGTGAAGCTGGCCAGCGCTCCGGCCACAAGTCCGGTGAGCAAGGCCGAAGCAGGTGCGACAAACGCGCAACCGGCGCTGGAAGCCACCAGGCCGCACAGCCAGCCGTTGGCGCTCAGTGAGGCGTCGGGCCGCCCGAATCGATAGCGAGTGATCGCGGCGGCCGCCAGCACTCCACCGGCGGCCGAAAGCAGCGTGTTTGCGGACACCAGCACCGTGCGGCCAGGCTGAGCGCCGACAAAGAGAATCGAACCGGCGCAATTCAAGCCCATCCAACCCACCAGGGCGAGCAGACAACCGAAGAGAACCAGCACAGTGTTGTGGCCGGGCAACGCGGCGGGCATGCCTTCCAGGTTGAACTTCCCGCGGCGCGGACCGAGCAACCACACCATGCTCAACGCCGTCAGTCCTCCCACTGCCTGAATGGTCGAGCTGCCTCCCGCATCCAGAAACCCCATACCGAGGCCGAAGTCCATTCCCGCGCGTCCCAGCCAGCCGGCTCCCCACACCCAGTGGGCAAACATCGGAAAGGTGAGCCCGGCAAAGAGCGCCGTGGAAACGCAGCAAGCCCCCAGGCGCCAGCGCTCCGCCGCGGCGCCCAGTGGAATCAGCGCCGCAAGCCCCACAGTCAACATCTGCAACAGGGCGGCAAACGACGCGGGCGAGCCGTCCAACGGGACATCACGCATGAACCACCGCCCCGCTCCCAGCCAACTCCATTCTCGTCCGTGAATAAGGAAGGAGTGCGAAGGCAAACCTGCAAATCCCTCGAGCGAGAATCCTGCGACGTAGTAGGCCGCGGCGGCGATGCCTACCACGCACAAAGTCGACATCATTGAGTGCGCGGCGCTCCGCGAGCGGCAAAGGCCGGTATTGATGAGGGCAATTCCTGCAATAGCAAAAGGAAGCAGTAGGATGAAAAGCGTACAGAGGGCCTGGGATACTGCATTTAGCCCTTGCGGCTGCTGCGGCATCACTGACTCTCTCCCTTGACTCCCCCGTGTGAGCGGATAAATAAAACCAATCCAAGAATTTCCACCGCGAAGCCCGAGAAAACGAACAGTTCCTGCGCGTGAAACAATCCAAGCAGCGCCAGCGCCGCCAGGACGATGACCCATCCCCCGAGCATCAAAAGGAGTCCTGTGATTTTCATCGACACAAGTTTACCAGAATAAGTGTGGAGAGGCTGGAAAGGATGGCGACGGTCGCGAGCTGCGGTAAAATTTATCGTCGCTACAAAATCTATTACTTTGACGTTCTTGTGGTGAATGCGCGAATCTATCTCGGTGCGCACTTGAACTGGCATATTGGTTTGCGGCGTGCGCAAGGTATTATTGGCATCGTCAGGCTTCGGAAAAACTTCTCAAAACTTTCATCCTGAGGAGTTCAGAATGAGGTGGTGGGACGATTGTCCGCAACCTCCTTTGTCAGCCGACCGACGCTACATCACGGGCCGGTGGTATTTAGTTTGTCCGGTTCGGCAGAAAAACCCGTCGCCCGGCGCGGGTGGAAAGTAAAACCACCGCCGTGTAGCTGTTGCAAGGTTATCAGTTCACCGTATTCCTCAATCAATCTGCAATGCGGGGGACCTCGCCGCACTTTCTTGCATGTTGGAAATCGAATTCAGTGAACAAACCGATATCGGCAAGGTCCGCCCGACCAATGAGGATGCGCACGGACACGTGGTGCCGGCGAATGCCGCGCAGGCGCGTTCGCATGGCTGGCTCTTCGTGCTGGCCGACGGAGTGGGCGGGCACGCGCGGGGTGAGGTCGCTTCCCGTATGGCAGTTGATTGCCTGCTCGAAGGTTTTCGCGAATCCCTTTCCGGCGAGCCCCACACCGCGCTTCTGCCTCTCTTGGCCGAGCGGGCGAATCAACGCATTTACGAAGCCAGCACCACAGCGGCGAGCGGCGGAACGCGGATGTCCACCACTGTGGTGGCCTGCGCCCTTCGGCACGACCGCGCGGTGATTGCGCACGTCGGCGATTCGCGGTGCTACCTGATCCGAAAAGGCCACGCCACACAACTCACGCGCGATCACACTGTTGTGAATGAGCAATTGCGCATGGGCCTAATTTCCGAGGGTGAGTCTTCCCAATCATCACATCGCAATTTGTTGCTCCGCTCGCTCGGCAATGACCTTTTCGTCAAGGTGGACGTCGAGCAGGCGCAAATCGTCCCCGGGGACGTTCTGCTGCTTTGCTGCGACGGCTTGCACGGCGCCCTGGGAGCGGCTGAAATCGCGCAGGTTGTCGTTCAGCACAAGGAGCCGGAAGAAGCCGCCCAACGCTTGGTAGAGCTTGCCAACGAGCGGGACGGCAGCGATAATATTACCGTCCAGGTGGTTCGCGTTCGGAACGTCGAACGGGTGGGAATGTACCGGGGAAGACCCTACAAGCTGCACTGAATCGCCGGGAATCGACTGCCACGAAGGCAGCGTTTAGAGCGCGACTTGCGCCGCCGACAGCCATCTAATTCATGAATCCCGTCCAGACCGGCGATCAACTCGATCACTATAAGATCGAAAATCTCGTCGCCCGCAGCGGCATGGCGTCCATTTACCGCGGGATCGACACACGCACCGGACGCCCCGTCGCCATCAAATTCCCGCACCCTGAGATTGAGAGCGACCCCATATTCTTCGAGCGATTTCACCGCGAATCGGATATCGGCGCGCGCCTCAACCACCCCGGCGTGATGAAAGTGTTTGTGGATGATGATCGCCATCGCGTCTACATGGTGATGGAGTGGGTGGAAGGGCGCCTGCTGCGAAGCGTCATGAGCGAGCAGGGGAAATTTCCCATCGAGCGCGCCGTGAAAATCGCCCTGCGAATTCTCGACGCCCTGGGTTACATCCATAGCCAGGGGGTAGTGCATCGCGACCTGAAGCCGGAAAACATCATGATCGACGGCGGCGACAACATCAAACTCATCGACTTCGGCATCGCCGCCAATGCCGGCGCGCGGCGCATTACTTTTGCCAAGCTCAGCAACACCATGGGCACACCCGATTACATCTCGCCCGAGCAGGTGAAGGGAAAGCGTGGTGACGCGCGCAGCGACCTTTACGCACTGGGTGTCATCCTATACGAAATGCTGACGGGAAAGGTGCCCTTCCAGGGGCCGAATCCTTTCGCCACCATGAACGACCGCTTGCTCAACAGCCCCATTCCCCCGCGCGAGTTGGATCCTTCCATCAGCCCGCAACTTCAGGAAATCATCTACCGCGCCCTTGAGCGCGAACCCGCCAATCGCTATAAGAACGCCGCGGAATTTGCCCATGACCTTGAACACCAGGATGAAGTGGGAGTTGAGGACCGCCCGGAATTGCGTGACTGGCGAAACCGACGCTCGCCCTTGAAACGGCGAGTCCTCTTCTACATCATGCTGGCGCTGATTCCCATCGTGATCTTCGCCGTGCTCCTTTACGTCGCCAAGCACAGCTAAGGCCGATGCCGGATCGATTACATATGGGTGCGGAACCAGCAGGCGCAGAACCAACCTCTTGCAATTCGGCGATATCTAAGCATATCCTGCCCTTGGTTTTCTGCGATGCATAGAGTTCTGGGAGTGATTCCGGCCCGCCTCGAGTCCACGCGATTGCCAGGCAAACCGTTGCGGGCCATCTGCGGCCGCCCGATGATCGCCTGGGTTTACGAAAACGCCCGCGGTACCGCCTGCCTTGACCACTTGCTAGTGGCGACGGATTCCCCGGAGATTGAAACCTTTTGTCGAGAGCACCACATCCCCGCCATGATGACTTCGCGCGAACACAAGTCTGGTACCGATCGCATGGCGGAGGTGATGGCGAAAGAGCCCGCCGAGATTTACGTCAACATCCAGGGAGACGAACCCATGATTACTCCCGTCCACCTGGAACGCTTGCTGCTCCCTTTTGAGGAGGGGGCCGCGGCGCGGGTTTCAACCCTGAAAGTTGCTATCGATGCCGAAGTTGCGCTGGACCGCAATGTAGTGAAGGTGGTGACCGACCTCTCGGGCAGGGCGCTCTATTTCTCCCGCGCGCGGATTCCTTTCGATCGCGACGGAAGGGGACCCGTGCAATACTTCAAGCATCAGGGGTTCTATGCGTTCAGGGCCGAAGCGCTAAAGAAGTTCCACCAGCTTCCGCCGTCGCCATTGGAGAAAGTGGAAAAGCTCGAGCAACTGCGCTTTCTCGAGAATGGCGTAGATATTATGGTGGTGGAAACACCCACGGACACGATTGGAGTCGACACAGAGGAAGACCTGCAAAGAGTCGAAGAATATTTTCATCGAGTGCAGTCAACGCCAGAAAGGTAGCGTTCAATGCGCATTAAGAAGGCAACCAAGAAATATGAGGCGTGGTTGGCTAAGCAAGTTACGATTGTTCCCGCCGACTTGGCATTGAAACACACCCGCATGGCTGAGGATACCTTTCAATTTCTGCGGGCTACTTTCTACCGCTGGGTACAAGTGTGGAACCACGTCTGTCCGGAGCTAGCAAGGGCGCCCCGTGTGCTGGCCGTGGGCGACCTCCATGTGGAGAATTTCGGCACTTGGCGGGATCAGGAAGGACGCCTGATTTGGGGTGTGAACGATTTCGACGAAACTTATCCCATGGCATACACCAATGATTTGGTGCGCCTCGCCGTCAGCGCTCACCTGGCGATCTCCGCAAACCATCTGGTCCTCAAACACGAAGAAGCCTGCGCGGCCATCCTGGCCGGATATCGCGAGGGCCTGGAAAGCGGAGGTAAGCCGTTCGTACTGGAAGAGGAAAACAGGTGGCTTCGCGAAGCGGCCACAGGCGAACTGCGGGACCCCGTCCACTTTTGGGGAAAAATGAACGGCCTTCCTTCTATTCGTGGTGAAGTTCCGAAAAGCGCACGGAAGGCGTTGGAGGATCTTCTGCCTGGCCGCGAACTGGCCTATCGAGTGGCGCACCGTGTGGCAGGGTTGGGAAGCCTGGGCCGTGAGCGATTTGTGGCGCTGGCGGATTGGGATGGAGGCCGCGTGGCGCGTGAGGCTAAGGCCCTCTGCCCTTCGGCGTGCGTCTGGGCGAAGGATGACAAAGGTTCGAAGAAGATATTTTATGAGGAGATCATCACCACCGCCGCACGCGCCCTTGATCCCTACGTTCATCTGCGTGGTCGATGGATTGTCCGGCGGCTGGCTCCGCATTGCTGCCGCGTTGAGTTGTCCGCAGTCCCTAAGAAGCGCGATGAGGAGCGTTTGCTCCACTCCATGGGTTTCGAAACCGCCAACATCCACCTGGGAAGCAAGGAAGCTATCAAGAATGTTCGCCGCGACCTCGCCAAGCGAAAATCCGGATGGGTTCATGAAGCGGCCAAGAGGATGGCAGACGCCGTTCGAAAGGATTGGGATGAATGGCGGAAGGGTTAGGCAGAAACCGCGCGGTTCCGAGCGCTTTGCAGGGAGCTTCGAGGATGGGACGAGCAGGGCCCAGACCCTACTTCTCTCCCACTAGGTATTTGCATCCCTCCGGTCCCATGCTGGCGGAGTGAGGAACCTTCCCTGGGATATCGAAACGCTCACCCGGCTTGTACGTGCGGGTTTGGCCCTCGAGCGTGACGGTCATCTCGCCGGCCAGAATGATATGGGCTGAAACGTCAGGATGCTGGTGAGGAGGGTAATTCATGCCCGGTCCGTCTTCCCACACGTAGACGTCGTCGAATCCTTCGTCCTGAAGTTGCTTCGTCAATTCTTGTTCGTCCATGGCGGTGAGCCTCCTCGATCTTTCGTGGAACGCCTGATTGGTAATCCCTTCCTAACACTTTGCCAGCGTTTGTCCGCTACTACGCTTATAAAGGCTTCCCCTGGATTTTTCCTCTGGTTTCCAGATACTGCCCAATCAACTTGGTGAAAGCACGGACCTTGGAAGGCATCACCTGCACAGCAAACACGCAGCAATGCTTGATCTCTTCCACTTCCCCGAGCAAGGCAGTTACCATGTCCAGGGTTTCCTCCAATGGATAATCAACCCCCACCAGGGCTGAAGGATTATATCGAACTGCATTCTTCAGCTCACGTTCGATTTTATCCGCCGTCACCAAAACTCCACGCTGCTTTTCGCAGAATGCGTCCCAACTTTCGCCGGATTGCGGATATCCTAGCATCGCATGTTGATGGCCATAATGTTCCATCTCACAACCAAGCCATTCGAGGTCCTGCGCAAGTTGTAACAGTGTAGGTTCCGGCACAGGCAAATATTGTAATATAGGGCGCGGCGAGGGGACGTTTAAAAGCGGCGCTGCCGATGCCCCACACAGGCAGGCCACGCCGGCTTATTGAAGAACCTCCCAACCGCACAAAGACTTAGATGCAAGCGCAAGGAGAAACGATATGGAATTTCGCACACTTTCGAAGACCGGACTGAAGGTTTCCCGCCTGTCCTTCGGGACCATGACCTTCGGCTCCCAGACGGACGAAGCCGCCGCGCACCGAATCGTGGATTGCTGCCTCGATGCGGGCATCAACTTTATTGATACGGCGAACGTTTACAACCGCGGCGCCGCGGAAACCATCGTTGGCAAAACACTCAAAGGCCGGCGCGACAAGGTGATCCTTGCTTCTAAAGTGCGCGGCAAGATGGGTGACGCCGCCGATGAGGAGGGCTTGTCCCGGGCCGCTATGCGCAAGGCCATCGACGCCAGCCTTCACCGCCTGGGCACCGATTATGTCGACCTCTATTACCTGCACCAACCCGATTACTCAACTCCCATTGAGGAAACGCTTGAAACCATGCAGGAGTTGGTGCGCGCGGGGAAAGTGCGTTTCCCGGCAATCTCAAACTATGCCGCGTGGCAGGTAGAAGAAGTACTTTGGATTTGCGACAAGAAGGGCTATCAACCGTACTTCATTTCCCAGCCCATGTACAACCTGATCGCACGGGGAATTGAAGAGGAATATCTGCCCTTTTGTAAGCGATTCGGTGTGGCTGTGGTCCCCTACAATCCGCTCGCAGGCGGATTGCTGACCGGCAAACACTCACGCGCCAGCGGGCCGATTGCTGGCACACGCTTCGACGGCAATAAAATGTATCAGGAACGCTATTGGCTTGACGACGACTTTGCCGCCGTCGAGGACTTGCGCTCCATCGCCAAAGAGGCTGGAATAACGCTCGTGGAGCTGGCGTTCCGGTGGCTGCTCGCTCAGCCCGTTGTCGATTCCATCATTCTGGGAGCTTCACGTCTGGACCAGCTCCAGGAAAATCTGAAAGCTGCGCAGGGCGCCCCGCTCGGTCCGTCCATCCTGGCCCGGTGCGACGCGGTGTGGAAACGCTTGCGCGGGATTACTCCCAATTACAATCGATGAATCGTGAGTTGACGGAGCCCGCGCTGGCGCAAGGAGAATCTGCAGGATTGGCTGGGATACAGTCGAGACTGAGTTGCCACTTTGAACCTTATCCTTCCCTCTTGCACTTCGGCAAGCTCTTAGAGATGATGTTCGCCCTGACGCGGGAATAATCTTGGCGGTTCGCCAATAGAGCCTGCCGTGCAACCATCGGCATGGCGGCGGCAGCAAAAGTAATTGGGGGCGCTCATGTCAAAAGACAAGTTTGCGTTGGGCATTGACTACGGAACGGAGTCAGGCCGTGCAGTGGTGGTGCGCCTGCGCGATGGAAAACTCCTCTCCTCTTCGGTGGTTCCTTACCCCGACGGCGTGATTGA